>JAJZCA010000391.1 GCA_021798735.1 Acidobacteriota bacterium
ATGATGGTTGCGCGTGAGGGCAGACAAAGAGCATTGATGACGAAGGCATTCTTGAATGTCATCCCCTCATGGACCAGGCGGTCAAGATGCGGCGTCTGAATGATCGTATTCCCAGTAGCGTGCAGTTCGTCGTAACGAACACCCTCCCCTAAAATAAAAAGAAAGTTGGGACGTTTGGTGTTCGTGCTGTCCGCAAGCGACATAGCACTCAATGCCGATGATGCCAAAGCTGCAGCTCCGAACGCACCTGCGGCAGACTTCAGAAAGGTGCGGCGAGATGGCGATTGGGCGGGATCAATCTCTGTTGGTTTCATCATAAGTGCCCTCGAATAGTTGAATTGCTGCGCATCAAGATATCCTTTCAAACGCCAACAATTAGCGAAAGTGTGGACTCTCGGGGAATGGAGTATCTAGTTGAAGAGTCGCCCAGGTAAATGACGAGTTCTTCCTGTCGGCATGCCATCTCTTTTCATCCTATGTCGTAGGCTGTTTTCTCTTCCTGGTGTTTGAGCAATTCCGATTGCAACGTAATTCTATATTGTTTTGGGACACATCCAAATAAAATAGTACCCGTCCGCAGGTAGCCTGTCCATCGTTTTTGGGCCGGAATGAAAATCCATATGTCTTGGTGCATTTTCGATTGTCCGAAAGCGCGATGAGACGGCCTCACTCTTGATCGACGATTTCACGCACGGCTGATCCGATGGAAAGTGGAAGTGTAGGCGTCGGGTAATAGGGAGGGAAGCCTCGTTGATCTTTATCGAACGGTGCAATCCCTGTGGTGTTGACGTACCAGTGCAAGAGTTGTTGCTGAAGTCCGCATTGGATGTCGGCAACATTTCGATCTCCAAAGCGGTTGTGGAGTTCCTGTGGGTCGTCCTTGTAGACATAAAGCTCGCTTTGTCCCTGTGGGCGGCTCACCAGTTTGTAGTCATGCGTGCGGACCATCGCGGCACGGGTGATGGTCTCTGGATGCTTGACCTGTAGCTCCTCTTTGGGATAGTACAGGGAGCCTAATGTCGCATTGTCCTCAAAACACTGGGGCTCGTACTGGTTATATCCACCTTCGGAAAACGCGGCGCGTTTGGGGTTTCCGGCCCCGCCATGAATTTGTGGCATCAGACTGCGGGCAAAGTGGGTATGGTGGGCCTGCGTGTTGGCGAGATCCAGACATGTAGCCATCACGTCAAACAATTCGACAATGTTCTCCGAGCTATTTCCTTGTGTCCCTCCGGGAACGCTGGCGATAAGAGGCACATGCGTAAGAACGTCTTCGAGGCCGCTGGGCCATTTCTCGACCAGTCCATAGTCTCCCGCATAATCGCCGTGGTCGGACAAAAGAAAGACCGCTGTGTCCCGCTTGTGGTTCGTGCGTTCGATTGCCTCCAGCAATTCACCCATCAGCCAATCGCTGTAGCTGACCATTCCGTAATACAGTGCGCGCACCTTGCGGAAGGTGTCTTCCGGCAGGCCATCCAGCCCGTAGGCCTTGCGAATGGCCGCGATATAGTTTGGCTTCCGGGGAAGATCGCGGGGCCGCAATCCATGGATATCTGCAGGTTGATACATTCCGTTGAACCCCTCGGGCGAAGCATAGGGTGGATGCGGCGAGGACAGTGGAAGAAATATGCAAAAAGGGCGGTCCGTTTCCTTACGTTCGAGGATGCGAATCGCAGACTGGATGTGACCGTACTCTGGTGTTTCCGTGCGGTCTCCCTTGGCATGGCCGATGAAAGTGTCCGGACCGATAATTTTTCCCGTAGAGGATCGTGATTTGTGATGTTCCCCCGCAACCCTGACCGGCCGAGGCTCGGGGTAATTCCACATCGTCACGCTCTGATAGAAGGACTGGGCCGCCAATGCATCGTTCTTGCCGTACCAAAAGACGTCATAGCCGGCCTGACGAAGGTAGCGGAACATGTTTGGCTCCTCAGGACGCAGGAAATAGAACAGGCTGCGATGGCCGCGCACGCTCGTCGGCCATCCGGTCAACAAGCTACACCGCGAGGCGCCACAGACAGGAAACTGTACGTGGCAATTCGCGAATCGCGTCCCTTCCTGCGCCAGCTTGTCGAAATTTGGCGTACGTGTCAGTGGATTGCCATAGCAGGCCAGGGCGTCCGCCCGTAATTCATCCGGCATAAATAGAATCAGGTTGGGTTGCGCGTGGCTCTGGTTTCGCTGCGCGTCTTCAGATATTTGTGTCGATACTGCTTCGCCCACTTCCGCGTGGCCAGAAACCTGGGAGGCAAGTCCGGCCAGCATGGCCGCCCCGGACGACCCGAGAAACCCACGCCGTGTCAATTTCTGCTCAGCCATATCAACACTCCTTGTGTCCTGATTGGACGCCGTTTTCTCACTCGCCGCGAAAACGATTGAGTGAGATCACGTCACGAACAATATCACAAATCGGTTCTTATGGCGTAACACAGTACAAATTAAAACACATGTGATCACGTATATATATATCCAAGTGAAGCAAGCTACTTCTTCAGCCTGATCTTTTGCTACTCAATCCTTGACAGATTAAAAGGGACATGGTCTATTGGAGCATGTTTTATGCTCTAATCAGAACATAATAATCCCCTTGGCTCTAGCTCACCGAGTCAGGCGTGCGTCAATCAGGAGAATTAGAGATGGATAATACTCGCCGAGTAGGTTGCAATTGTTCCGATTCCTGCAGTTCCTCCCATCGACGCATGCAGCGGCGAAGCGCTGCAACTCCCTTGTGGCCCCGAATTTTGTTATTGTTTTCCATCGCATTATTCTTTGCAAGCCAGAGAGGTTTGGCTCAGCTCTCCGGTTCTGTGGATAGCAACGACCCGCGTGATTCGGCCGCAGTGGAACAGAAAGTGAACGATCTTCTGGGACAGATGACGCTTGCGGAGGAAATTCATCTGATCGGCGGGAACGGAATGTTTCTCCAGAGCGTGCCCCGCCTTGGCTTGCCAGCGGTCAGGATGTCGGATGGCCCGCAAGGTCTGCGCAATGTGGAGCCTTCCACGGCGTATCCGGCGGGGATTGCGCTTGCCGCCACATGGGACCAGTCCCTGGCAGAACAGGAGGGGCAGCATCTTGGCCGGGATGCACGTGCCCGTGGAGTGAACATTATCCTCGGCCCCGGAGTGAATATTTACCGCGCGCCAATGAACGGGCGCAA
>JAJZCA010000392.1 GCA_021798735.1 Acidobacteriota bacterium
TCTGAACTTGCGCATTGTCTTCCGATCCATGCCGCCGACCTTGTACAGGTCGGTCGCCGTTTCGTGAATTGCACCCATTACATCGCTACGATACTTTTTAGGCATTACTCGTCCTCCTCTGGTTCGGGTATTTCAATGAGCGCCCCGTCCGCCACCCGTTTTGCTATCTCACTGTCGCTGTAGCCAAGCAGCACATCTGCCAGTTCCCGAAAGGCTTCCAGTTCATTCGCTTTAATGTTGCCGAGGTCCTTTTTCTCAAATCCATAGACGAATATAGCTCGTCCTTGGAGCCGGAAGAGGATGATCGAACGAGAGCCGCCAGCTTTCCCCTCGCCAGCACGCGCGATGCGCTGCTTGATGACCCCGCCGCCTAAGTCCGCGTCAATCGAACCTTCATGGACGAGCCGTGCGGTCTCCCAGAGATCGGCATCACGGATGCGAGCCTTCCGAGCAAAACGACCAAACTGTTTTGTCTTGTAAACGGACAACTTTTTCTGGGCTGCTCGGTACACATAGAAAATATAGCACCCAGTGCCATGTTTTATAAGATGTAGTTTGTGATTTGTCAGAGATTATTCCAAGATCGGTTCTTGGCAAGAAACTGGAAAAGTGTACGTTTTACGCGGCTTTCTGAAAAGCGACGAATTCGGTTCTCGTGGCGGCTAGCCGTTGTGCTTTCAGGAGCAGGTAGTTGAGGTTGCGATAGCCTCGTCCGCGGCGGAGCAATGCTTTGATATTGCCGTTGACCGCCTCCACAACTCCCAGCCGCACCTTGGTCCGGCAGTAGTTCAGGATTCCCTCCAGGTGATTGAGCAGCATGTCGGCCAGCTTCTCCATCGGCTTGAGACGCTGCCAGCGCAGTTGATCGATCCAGCTCTTCAGATAACGCAACATCGATCCTTCATAGGTATAGCTCCACAGCCGATCCAGGCTCTCTTTCAGCAGGTAGGCCTTCATCACTCGCCGGTTCAACGCAAACAGCGCGTTAAGGTGCCGCTTTTTTTGCGTGCTCAGATTCACCCAACGCGACAGCAACAGCCAGCGTTTGCCCTTCACCACCGCACGTGCCGCGCCACCCTTGCGAAAGAACTCGGCCCGCCGTACCTCGTCCACAGCCGCGTTGGCGTGCTGCATGATGTGGAACTTGTCATAGATGATTCGGCATTTGGGCAACCACTGCTCAATACTCTGCCGGAAAGGATCCCACATATCTACACAGGCGGCCTGAACCGCGCCTCGCTGGAAGGGGCTCAACCGCTTCTCAAAGAACTCATCGAGGGTGTCTTTCTTTCGATCTTGCCCGAACCACAGCGGCTCGCCGGCATCCAGATTGCTCACCACGGTGATGAACTTCTGCTTCTTGCCCAAGTGAATCTCGTCCACGCCCATATTGCGCAATGTGGGCTTCTTGCGGCTTTCCGACCAACGCTGAAGATAGCGCAGATCAATGGCCCGCACCGTGTTCGTCGAAAGCCCAAATTGCAGCGCCACGCGCCGCGCCGCCGCACTCTCGCATGCCAGTCCCACCGCATCCTCGAAACGCTTGCTGAAAGGAGCTTTACTCGGCAACAGCGGAACCCTTTCTACCTTCACGCCGCAGCGCGGGCAGCGCAGACGATACAGTTCAACCACCACTGTAGTCAGATACTCCGACCAGGGAAGATCGCGCACTTCCCGCTCATAGGTCTCGGCAACAGCGCTCACCGCCTGACCGCAGCCCGAACAGATCAGTTGCTTGTTCCCGCGTTTGCGCCGTACCCACAGCTTCAGCCGTTTGGCACGCTCATCGATCTCGGCCCGGTACACCTTGTATCCAGGCCAGCCTAGCACCCTCGTCCAATCGTTCTCCCTCATGGAAACGAGTGTATCCGGACTCGCAGAATCTCAAAATCCCCGCAAAACGACGCTTTTCCCACATTCTTGCGCAGAGCCCACCGTTGTTGTGCTCAACGCGACCCAACCGATCGCGATGCCCTGGCTGCCCAAGGTCAAGGCCGTGCTACAGATGTGGTACCCCGGAGACGAAGGCGGATGGGCAACCGCGAATCTGCTACTCGGCAAGTCGAGTCCTGCCGGCCGACTGCCCTTTACGTGGCCGAAGCACTTGCAGCAGCGGGCCGCAGGGGACCCTGCGCATCCCGAGCGCTCTTCGCACCATGGAGGCAACGTCAACTATTCCGAGGGCATTTTCATTGGCTATCGCTGGTACGACCAGCGGAAAATCTAGCCACTATATGCTTTTGGCTATGGCTTGTCATACAGCCACTTCCAGTACTCCAGAATGAAAGTAGTGCGCGCCTCCGACGGCGGACTGGACGTGAGCTTTGGCTTGCGCAATGCAGGGCACACCACAAGCGATGAGGTGCCGCAGGTGTATCTGGATGCGCCCGGCCGTGAGCCTGGCGGAGGCGCGCAGTTTGCGATCCACGCATTGGCTGCTTTTGACCGCGTCCACTTGGATGCAGGCCAGTATCGGGTCATCACCCTGCACGTGCCACTTCGCGCATTACAGTATTGGTCTACCACCGCCAATCGCTGGACGCTTGCCGCCGGACCGCGCATCATCCGTGTCTGCGCGTCATCGCGCGACTTCCGGCTGCAAGCGGCGACAGTTATCGCGCCATGAGATCAGCTTCTTGCCGCCAGCGAAATGTCACGATGGCAGAGTATGCACCTGTCAACCGATTTGTCGTCCTGACGCCTACGTATCAGGGGCAGATGCTACGCTTGCCGCCACCTACGTCTGCGACTGACGGTACAAGGGCAAATGATAGGCGTTATGTGGTGCATCGCTTTATGTTGTATGAAACATTCGAATGCACCGGAGCCCAGCCAATGCAATCTGAAAAAGGCTCCTACTTTTGCGGGTCTTCCCATATTCTTTCATCCGTGGATATACCCTATCGATCAGTTCGACAAACGCTGCTTCGGTTCAGTTCGCAAGGATGGGCATAATCCACAGGGACGATATCTTTCGCTTCCGTCACCCGATAAAAATGGTCCGCGCTGACATTGGTAAAAGTCTGTTTCGCTCCATCGGGCCAATGAATTTCCAACTTGTCGGCGTGGTCATGACTCCCCAACCCAAAATGGATCCTCAGATCGTTCTGCGATAAGTAGCTGCCGCCGCTCAGCACTTCCTTGGTCTGCACCAG
>JAJZCA010000393.1 GCA_021798735.1 Acidobacteriota bacterium
GATCTTGGTCGACCGCGTGGTCGAGATGGAGCGCAAAAAACGGATTGTCGCCATCAAGAACGTCACCATCAACGAGCCATTTTTTCAAGGCCATTTTCCCGGCTTTCCCATCATGCCGGGAGTGTTGCTGCTGGAAGCGCTGGCGCAGGCTGGCTGCATCCTGGTGATGGTGGAGATGCCGGATCCAACCGAGAAGCTGATTGTCTTTACCGGGGTGGAGCACGCGCGTTTTCGGCGGCCCGCGCTGCCGGGCGATCAGGTGCGACTGGAAATTGATGTGCTGAACTGGCGTACTCGGTTGATGCGGATGCAGGGAAAAGCGTATGTGGACGGCAAGCTGATTTGCGAGGGGACGGTGACTTCGCAGATGGTGCCGCGCAATCGCCCCATCAAGTCGGAGACCGCAAGCGATGCGGCAACCACGCCACAAGAGGCCGCTGTCGAAGCGTGAGTATTCATTCCACTGCGCGGATTCATCCATCCAGCGTCGTTGCGGATACCGCAATCGTTGGTGCGCGCTGCAGCGTAGGACCGTTTTGCACGATTGGCGCAGATGTCGAGTTGGCGGAAGATTGCGAGTTGGTGTCGCACGTCGTTGTCGATGGCCATACCCGGCTGGGCAGCGGAAATAAAATCTTTCCTTTCACGGCGGTCGGCGTTCCTCCGCAGGATTTGAAGTACCAGGGTGAACCCACCCAGGTTGAAATTGGCGACCGCAATGTGATCCGGGAATACGTCACCATTTCGCGGGGAACGAAGGGCGGCGGCGGCATCACGCGCCTTGGTAGCGATTGCCTGGTGATGGCCTATGCCCACATCGGACACGATAGCCAGGTGGGGAGCCATTGCATTCTGGCGAATGGAGCCACGCTGGCGGGTCACGTCACCATTGAAGATTATGCAACGCTGGGGGCGCTCTCCGCAGCGCATCAGTTTTGCCGCATCGGCCGCTACGCCTTTGTGGGCGGCGGGTCGATCATCATTCAAGATGTGCTGCCGTTTTCGCTGACCTCCGCGAAACGCGATGCGCATGCGTTCGGATTGAATCGCGTCGGGCTGCAGCGCCGAGGATTTTCTCAAGAGCAGATGCGTGATCTGCACCATGCCTACAAAACATTGCGCGGAGCGAAGCTGAACACGACACAGGCGGTAGAGAAATTGAAGGCCGAAGAAGTTTCATCAGACGAAGTGCGCTATCTCATCGATTTCATCGAAAGCTCCACCCGCGGCATCCTGAAATAATCGACATCCAACAAAGCATGTCCACTCCTGTCCAAGCCGCCACTCGACCCGCAAGGTTGGGGCTGATCGCAGGGAATGGACGATTTCCATTTCTGCTGCTCGATGCTGCTCGGGCGCACGGCACGGAAGTAATTGTCGCCGCAATCCGCGAGGAGACGGAGCCCGAGATGGACACGCGTGCCGCCCGCGATGCCGGAGTGCAGGTGCACTGGTTCTCGCTCGGTGAACTGGCGCGGCTAATTGCCATGTTTCACTCGGAAGGCGTCACCAAAGCGGTGATGGCCGGACAGGTGAAGCACAAGCAGATTTTTTCCAGCATTCGACCGGACTGGTTGTTGGCGAAGTTGCTGCTTTCGCTGTCGACGCGGAACACAGATGGCCTGTTAGGAGCGATCGCGAAGGTGCTGCAGGACGAAGGAGTCGAGCTGATTTCCTCAACCACATTTCTGGAGCCTTTGCTGGCACGGCAGGGCGTTCTGACGACACGCAGACCTAACGACACCGAGCAGCGCGATATCGCTTATGGGCGCGGCGTGGCGCATGCGTTGGCCGCCTATGACATTGGCCAGACGGTGGTGATTGCGGCGCAAGCCTGTGTTGCGGTAGAGGCGATGGAAGGCACGGACGCGGTGATTGCGCGCGCAGGGGAGATTCTGCGATCGCTGGCGGAAGCCGGTGAGGCGTCTACTCTGGAACGGTCCCTGACGGTGGTGAAGGTGGCCAAGCCCAAACAGGACATGCGCTTCGATGTGCCGGTGATCGGGATCGGGACCGTCACGGCAATGCAGCAGGCGGGCGCGACCTGTCTGGCGATTGAGGCGGGACGGACGTTGATTTTCGATCTGGAGGCGGTGGTCGCAGCCGCCGATCACGCCGGGATTACCATTGTCGCGGACGTGAACCGGCAAACGGGCGAAAAGAAATAGCGACGCGCGTCGATCCTCCGGTCGCCAGTGTAATCTCCACATCCGTATAATCTAGGCCGGAGATTTCTTATGAACCTGACCCGTATTTCGCTAGGTGTATTGCTTACTGTTGTCGTCCTGTATCTGGGAGCGCGGGTGTTCGCCGCTTCCGATGCCGTTCCGCAAGTGGGACAGATGGCGCCTACCTTCACGCTGCCTTCGCAGGAAGGGACCAACGTCAGCCTGCATCAATATCGCGGCAAGTGGGTGGTGCTGTATTTCTATCCCAAAGACATGACCTCCGGCTGCACCATTGAGGCCAAGAATTTTCAGCGCGACATGAGCAAGTTCGACGCGGTGAACGCGGTGGTGCTGGGCGTCAGTGTCGACACGGTGAAGAGCCACCAGGAATTCTGCACCAAGGACGGACTGCACTTTAAATTGCTGGCAGATCCGGACAAGAAAGTTGTTTCGCAGTACGGTTCGCTGGGCGACTACATGGGCTTCAAAATCGCCAAGCGCAATACGTTCCTGATCAACCCTCACGGCAAGATTGTGAAGGAATGGATTGGCGTCGATCCCAGCCACCACAGCGAAGAAGTGCTGACGGCGATCAAGGAAATGCAGCACTCGAACTCGGCCCATGCCGAGGTTCGCGACGATACCCGGCCGTAACTGTTGACGCCTCCACTGTCCACTTCCGGACTTTTATGTCCGGAAGCGGACACGTTTTGGCTTTCGAACCGCGACCGAGTCGCCGAATCTCACTGATTCCATTCAGTAGCTTCCCTGAATCTGTTTGGCAAGGAACATGCACGCCTTCTCTGCGTATTGGTCTGTTAGAAGGAGCGGCCACCATGCCAACTTTGTTCCGGGACCTGCACTATGCGGTCCGCCAACTGCGTAAATCGCCGGGATTTGCCATTACAGCCGTTCTGACGCTGGCGCTGGGCGTGGGCGCGAACGTGGTCGTCTTTAGCCCA
>JAJZCA010000394.1 GCA_021798735.1 Acidobacteriota bacterium
TCATTGAAAATTCCGGGTCGGTGGAAAACCTAAAATCCGACGTACAGCTTATCCTGAAAGAGTTGCGCAGGGAGAATCTGCGACGAAAAAATGAGGGAACAGAACCAACCACACGTTGAATACGACGCAACGGAAATGCAGGATATGAATCCAAAGAGACATGCGTGGCAGGGAAAATGATTCCATCTATTCTGTTGCAGTGACCTGCGAGGCCCATGTTCCGGCAATGGAAGAATTGAGAGTTCTTGATCGATGAAAGCGCGCTTGTTGATTTTGACGGTTGCCATTCTGGGCGGGTTCTACTTCGTTACGACACATACCTTCTCCACCGGCGGCCAAGGATGGTTTACCAGGGCTGCCAGCACGTCCTCCTCACAGTACGGCGTCCCCTTGCCCGACGGCATGCAGATTACCGACGCCCATGCCGCGCCGGCGCTATTGCCGAGCGAGCAGAACAACATTGCCGTCTACAAGAAAGCGCTGCCCTCTGTTGTGAACATAACCTCCAACATGGTCACGTTTGACTTCTTCTATGGCGCGGTTCCGGCACAAGGACAAGGTTCCGGTTTCATCCTGAATAAGAGAGGCGATATCCTCACCAATTTTCACGTGGTCTCAAACGCACAGACCGTGCAAGTGACGCTGTACAACAAACATCAATACAAGGCCCAGGTTTTAATGACCGACAAGGCGCACGACCTGGCTTTGCTGAAAATCGATGCCCCGGATCTGCAACCGGCCACGTTGGCCACCTCCCATGGTCTGCAAGTAGGTCAACTGGTCTATGCCATCGGCAATCCCTTCGGCCTCAGCGGAACCATGACCCGGGGCATTATCAGCTCCATCCGCTCCATACGGGGCCCCATGGGCAATTTAATCTCCGATGCAATTCAGACCGACGCGGCCATCAATCCAGGCAACTCTGGAGGACCACTGCTCAATTCCCAGGGCAACGTAATCGGCATGAATACGATGATCGACACCGGCGGCGGCGCCAATCAAAATGCCGGAATCGGCTTTGCCATTCCCATCGATACAGCCAAGGCTGCTTTGAATGATTTTGCCCGCTATGGCAAGGTACTTCGACCAACGCTTGGCGCTCACTATTTGTCGATCGGTCCTGATATCGCGAGCCAGATCGGATTGCCTGCAGTCCCCGGTGTGCTGGTGGAGCGCACCGTTCCCGGCGGACCCGCCGATCGCGCCGGAATCCATGGAGGAAACCAACAAGCCTATCTCGGCAATACGCCGATCTACATCGGAGGAGATTTGATTGTTGCGATTGACGGCGATCAGGTGACAAACGATCAGGACATCGCAGAGATTATGGACGGTCATCAAGCGGGCCAGACCGTCACCGTGACCATCTTTCGCGGTCAGAAACGCATGAATATCAAAGTAGTCCTGGGAAATGCTGGAGATTCCGGCGACGTTCAGGTGTAGCCGAAGCGGTCAATCTCCGCGCGGCTCACTGCGGCGAGCCGGCCATCATTCAACCCGAATTGCTATAGTGATAGGAAATCCGCTCCAGGAGCAGGTACAAAGTGAGCCGTCAAGATTTGATGCTACCGAGTGATTCACCCCAAAAACCGTCCCGGCGTAAATTTATCCAAGGCGCTTCCGCTCTGGCGATCGCGTATTCACCGATCAGCAAGGCCTCGAGCTTTCAAGGCCGCCCTGGTACAGGTAAAGTGTTTGCGTATGTCGGCACGGATACCAGCGCGATCGACGGCAAAGCCAATGGAAAGGGAATTTATCTGTTCGAGCTGGATTCCAGCAGCGGACAATTATCACTCGTCAAGCTTGCTGCGGAGGCCAGAAATCCCTCTTGGCTTTGTCTCGACCCCTCGCAACGATATCTATACACCGTCAATGAAATCTCAGACTATGAAGGCAAGAGCGGTTCCGTCAGCGCGTATGCAGTGGATAAATCCAACGGCGACCTCCGGCTGCTGAATCGAGTAAGTTCTCAGGGCGCAGGTCCAGCCCATCTAAGCCTCGACGCTTCCGGGAAATATGTTTTCGTGGCCAATTACGGAGGCGGAAGCATTGCGGTGTTTCCTGTTTCGTCCGACGGATCGCTGGGCACCGCGACCTTCACACATCGCGACGAGGGCCACGTTGGAAGTCAAAAAGCGACCAGTGCGCCTCCGGGCAGCTTTGCCATTAGCGGTCACGATGCGCCCCACGCCCACATGATCGGCGCCGATCCGGGCAATCGCTTTGTTTTGCAAACCGATCTTGGGCAAGATCGCGTTTATATTTATAAATTCGACAAGCAGACGGGTAAGCTTATGCCTGCCACGAGTTCTCCGTTCGTATCGCTTCCCTCAGGAGATGGGCCGCGTCACTTTGCATTTCATCCCAATGGGCGATGGCTTTACTCCATTCAAGAAGAAGCCTCGACTGTAGTGTTGTTTCACTTCAATCCTGTAACTGGATCGATGGTTGCACAGCAAACCATTTCGACTCTTCCGAACGGCTTTGCAGGAACCAGTTTTGGCTCCGGAATTAGAGTGTCGCCGGATGGTCGCGCCCTCTATGCAGCCAACCGGTTACACAACACAATCGCCGTGTTTTCGATTGGAAGCAGTGGCAAGTTGAAGCAGATTGGCGAAACCCCCACCCTGGGCGATTATCCCCCTCAGTTCAATATCGATCCAAGCGGAACTTTTCTCTACGCGTGTAACCAGCGGAGCGACCAGATTACCTCGTTTCGGATTGACAAGCGGACGGGTTTACTCAGCTTTACAGGTCAGTACACACCGGTCGGCACTCCGACGTGCATCATCTTTACGAGTTGATCCTTTGTGAAACAGACGGGCGCGATCCTCATTGACTCGCCTGTTCCACCCAGCTCTGCTATTGGGTTAAGCAGTCTTGCCCAGTGCTCCGTGCGGATCGATGACAAATTTCTTTGCCGTTCCTTTGTCAAAGTCCTGGTAGCCCTGCGGCGCATCGTCCAGCCGAATTCGTCGGTCCTGAAAAACCAACAAGGCCCGGATAAAACCTGATGAAAGGCGGCGTTGGTTGCTCTAGGATTTTCCTGAAGCCGCAGCAAATGTCTTGGAAACCGGGGAAAAACGATGCAGCCCAAGCGCGAGCCGGAGCAGCCACAGC
>JAJZCA010000395.1 GCA_021798735.1 Acidobacteriota bacterium
TGCTAGTCGTGCCGGTTGTACCTGTCGTGCTAGTCGTGCCGGTGGTTGTCGTCGTGCTGGTGCATGTGTTGTATTCCACGCAAAGTGGGACGAAGAATCCCTTGCACCCCGTCAAACCAAGAATAACAATAGCGATGCCAACGATAGTTCCGCGCCATGCGTCAGTGAGCGATCCTTGTGACCTCATACAGGAATAGTGTACCGCTCCCTTGGCACCGACGATGAACGCGGCGTTCACGCGCAGCCCGAGTGGTGTTAGACCTGAAACACATGCTCTTCGACGGAACTGTGCTCCACATCCAACACCGTGCCAATGGCATGGACAATGGAAGCGATACGGACTGCGGCTATCATGGTTTCTTCCGTAATTCCCTTTTGCCGCAACACGTTTTCATGCGCATCGATACATTTGCCGCAACCGTTTACAGCGGAGGCAGCCAGACACCACAATTCAAAGTCCACCGGATCGGCCTTGTGCGCGCGAATCCCATTCATGCGCAGACGCGCAGGCATCGTGGCGTACTTTTCATTCTTCGTTAGATGATGGAAACGATAGAAAATATTGTTCATTCCCATCAGCGCTCCCGCCGTTTTTACCGCGTCTACCTGCTCCGCAGTCAAATGCTCCGCCGCCGCCTGCAGCGCGACCCCTGTCAGGGTCGGCTGCCGCGTGGCGATCGCGCTCACCAGCAACGTTCCCCAGGCCTGCGTCTTCGTGAGTTCCGTGTTCTGGCGAACCAGAGAAGAGTAATTCAGCTTCAGGTCCTTCGCGTACTCCGGAAGGCCATCGATCAGTTCATCGAGAGACATGCGTTGTCCTTTCAGTTCTGCCCTCGGACCTACAGCGTTGCTTCGCCCTTTTGCCAGTTGCAGGGGCACAGCTCGTCCGTCTGCAATGCGTCCAGCACACGCAGCACTTCCTGCGGATTGCGGCCGACCGAAAGGTCCGTCACATAAATGAAGCGAATAATGTTGTCCGGATCGACCAGGAACGTGGCCCGTTGCGCAACGCCAGCCCTCTCATCCAGGATTCCCAACTCGCCGGAGAGATCCCGCTTGATGTCGGAAAGCATGGGGAACGGCAAATCCTTCAGATCGGCATGATGGGTTCGCCACGCGGCGTGGACGTATTCATTGTCCGTGCTGGCACCCAGCACCTGGCAGTCGCGGTCCGCAAACTCGCGATTCAGCTTCCCGAAAGCTACAATCTCCGTCGGGCAAACAAAAGTAAAGTCCTTGGGCCAGAAGAAATAGAGCTTCCACTTGCCGGCGTAGGAATCCTGCGTCACCGTTGTAAAAGCTTTCGCCTCATCCTTGTCGGTTGAAATCGTGGCAGTCAAAGAAAAGTCCGGAAATTTTTCGCCAATTTGCAGCATGTACGTCGCCCTCTTTCGGTTGGTTGAAGTGGAAATCTGTCTGACGTTCAAAACGAGCCAATATCGAAAATCAGGTATCAGATTGAAGATATCAAACGGCAACAAGATCGGGTAGGCGGCAGGGTCACTTCTGCCGTCCTACAACACCACCCGCCGTGCGGTTCCGCAACGGACGGTTCCGTCTTCTGTTGCCAAAGTGAATTTCGTTTCGTTGACACTGCCGGTTGTGCAGAGGACTTACACTCCTAGTAAGCGCCTCTGCCGGGCGCACCAAGGTCGAAGCGATCAAGGTTCATCACCTTGTTCCAGGCCGCGACAAAGTCATGGACAAACTTCTCCTGCGCGTCCGAACTTCCGTAGACTTCGGCCAGTGCCCGCAGCTCGGAATTTGAACCGAAAATGAGATCGACACGCGTGCCGGTCCACTTCAGTTCCCCTGTTTTACGATCGCGCCCTTCAAACACGTCCTCCGCCTTTGAGACCGCCTTCCACTCCGTCCCCATATCGAGCAGGTTCAGGAAGAAGTCATTCGTCAACGTTTCTGCCCGTTTGGTGAAGACGCCATGCTTTGTCTGTCCTACGTTGGTGTTCAGAACACGCAGGCCGCCAATGAGCACGGTCAACTCCGGCGGGGTCAGTGTCAGTAGTTGCGCCTTGTCGATCAGCAAAGTCTCGGCGGGTACGCTGAATTGGCGTTTGAGGTAGTTGCGGAAACCGTCTGCGAGCGGTTCCATCACGGCGAAGGAGTCCACATCGGTCTGCTGCTGCGAGGCATCCATGCGTCCCGGCGTAAAGGGAACCGTCACGCTGTGGCCGGCATTCTTCGCCGCCTGCTCTAGAGCGGCGCAACCGGCCAGAACGATGAGGTCGGCGAGCGAGATCTTCTTGCCGCCGGACTGTTTGCCGTTGAATTCGCTCTGAATCCCTTCGAGCGTCTTCAGCACTTTCGCCAGTTGCGCCGGCTGGTTGGCTTCCCAATCCTTTTGCGGCGCCAGGCGTATCCGAGCGCCGTTCGCACCGCCGCGTTTGTCGGAGCCGCGGAAGGTGGACGCCGATGCCCACGCGGTCGAAACCAGTTGACCGATCGACAAGCCCGAAGACAGCACCTTCGCCTTGAGCGCAGCAACATCCTGCGCATCGATCAACTTGTGATCGACTGCGGGGATGGGATCTTGCCAGACGAGCTCTTCGGCAGGAACTTCCGGCCCAAGATAGCGCGCGCGCGGACCCATGTCACGATGTGTCAACTTGAACCAGGCGCGAGCGAAGGCGTCTGCAAGCAGGTCGGGATTTTCGTAGAAGCGTCTTGAAATTTTTTCGTATGCAGGATCGACGCGCAGCGCGATGTCCGTGGTCAGCATGGACGGCGCGCGACGCTTGGACGGATCGTGCGGATCCGGCACGGTGCCTGCGCCAGCATCCCCCTTCGGCTTCCACTGGTGCGCCCCGGCCGGGCTCTTGGTCAGTTCCCATTCGTAGCGAAACAGATGGTCAAAATATTGATTGCTCCATTTTGTCGGCGTACTCGTCCAGATCACTTCCAGGCCGCTGGTGATGGTGTCATTTCCCTTGCCGGTGCCAAAGCTGTTCTTCCAGCCGAGGCCCTGCTCCTCGATTCCGGCGGCTTCGGGTTCAGGTCCCACATAGGTCGGCGGAGCGGCGCCATGAGTTTTGCCGAAGGTATGGCCGCCCGCGATCAGCGCGACGGTTTCTTCATCGTTCATGGCCATGCGCGCGAACGTC
>JAJZCA010000396.1 GCA_021798735.1 Acidobacteriota bacterium
TGAGTAGCTGAACGATCGGTGATTCGATCCGCGTCTCAATTCGTATTGGCAACGCTGCTGTCGCTAGCTGTTCCCGCATTCGCGGCGGGACCGGCTAGCGTTAGCGGTGTTGTACAAGATTCGAACCATGCTCCGTTAGTGGGGGCCGTGGTCGAGCTCTTTGGTTACGCCGATACATTCCCTCTGCTGACGGCGTTTACAGATATTCGTGGGCACTATCGGTTTTCCGACCTTGCTCCGGGCCGGTACAGCATTCGCGTATTGCAGACGGACTCTATTCCGGTACATCGGAAGAACATTCAGGTCAGCAGCAGCACGCACGCCATCGTGAACCTTAGTTTGATGTCGCTGATGGATGTGTCGCAATGGTTTCCGGCCGTTCCACGCGGTGCGGATGAATCGGTCGGCGATTGGAAGTGGCTGTTGCGCTCCGGGGCAGATCGTCCGATTCTGCGCTGGATGGACGAGTCGAATACCGATGAGCCGAACGAGCAACCGGATGTTGGTCAGTCGAATGTAAATCCATCGAATCGCGAAGATCCTGATGGCGATGACACTGTGGGTTACCCGGACGCGGCTCATCCCATTCGGGTTCGTGCGGCGTTGACTGCCGGTTCTTCGCAGTTCGGTGAAGGAGGATTTCGTCAAGAAGCTTTCTTCCGAATGCGAGAAGGCAATTCCAGCGATGCCGTCGTGCATGTGCAGTCTTCGACCAGCGGAGCAGGCTTTGTTGCCGCCGGGATGGAAAGAAATCCGCTGCCCGGAGATACGGCGCGCGGGGTGGCTTCTTTCCGAACGTTACCTGTAGACTTCGGGACTGGCCTGGGACGATTGCAGATTTTCCAGGTGCGCGGCGGTGAGGAACTGGCGTTAAGCGATGCAGTGGTGGCCCAGTTTGGCGCTGAGACGGAAGCGGTGCAAGCAGGGCAAAATGCAACGGCGGCACTGCCATTTATGGCGGTACATCTGCAGCAAGCAGGAAATGAAGTCACGTACAGCTTGGCAACCGCAACGGATATGCAGGGACTGACCGACCTGGCTTCCTCCGGTGAGGTGCCAGCCATGGCGATGCAGGACGGAAGCATTCGACTGACTCGTTCTCTCCATCAGGAATTTTCAGTTCAGCGGAAATTGGCCGGCATCCAAATGGAGGCGGCCTATTTTTATGACCATTTCGTCAATCCCGTTTTGAATGGTTATGGCGACGCCAGCGCGGCGGAGTTTTCCTCTGGAGATGTCCTGCTCGATCCAGTGACGGGCGCGTTTCGTTCTGTGGGCCCCAACTATTCTGGAGGCGGGTTCCGCGTCTTTGCCGCTCGCCAGGTGAAGGGAAGCGTTTGGACGGCCGTGGAGTATGCGGAGGGGCCGGCGATCGAGTTGCCCACCACAGGCTTTGCCGGTCAAAATTCGTTCACCAATGCATTGTCGGATGTCGCCCCGACACATACGCAGTCAGTGCTGGTCAGCTTGTACGGGCGTATACCCGGAGCCTCTGGCACTACGTGGAATGCAGGATATCGCTGGCAGCCGGAACAGACCATCACTGCCGTCGATCCATTCAACGCGGGAATGAGCGCACCCTATCTCAGTGTGATGCTGCGTCAGCCTCTGGGTTCTGGGAATTCGTCGCCCGATCGATTGGAGTTGGAGCTTGTGATGCAGAATATTCTGGCGCAGGGCTATCAACCGATTTTTGTTATTGCCGGCCAGACCTTATATTTTGCCCAGGCGCCGCGTCTGGTCACCGGCGGCCTGGCATTTTCTTTTTAGTGCTGCAGGCAGCGCTGCATAAATCGCAGATCGATTGTGATATTCTTGCGTTGATTACCATGCCATGTAGAATGGCAGGCAACGTCGCCGCCGCACGATCACCCTTCCAAGGACGCGTAGCTCAACTGGCAGAGCATTCGACTCTTAATCGACAGGTTGAAGGTTCGATTCCTTCCGCGTCCACCAAAAATCTCATTCCAATTCAATTACTTGCAGGCGATACGAGCTTCACGATTTCGGCTGTTTCGCCTCAACGTGACGTAAAACGTGACGTGAACCGTTCGCCTCGTTGCGGCGATCAATCGCTTCCCGTAAAGGTTCTAGGCGATGATGCTGGTACGGCTTCATGGATTGCACATCCACATGGCCCATCGAATCGGCCACAGCGAATATGTTTCCCGTCGCCTCCATGGTGAAGCTTCCGTAAGTATGGCGCACGCTGTGGGGAACAATTTTGCTGCTGACCCCCACTCTCTCACGCAAAGCGCGAAATCCCACGGCAATGCTATTCAGATGACCGGTCTTCGACCGGCCTGAAGGAAATACCCATCCCTCCTTCTGTTTGCCGCATCGTGATTCGAGTACATCCTTCATGCGCTGGCTCATGGGAACAAAGCGTCGGGATTTCGCAGTTTTTCCATGCGGATTCCAGATGCGCCTGTTAGCCCAGTCAATATGCTCGATTCTCATGCGAAGGATTTCCTTGGGCCGCATCCCCGTGTCCTGTGCAACCACGAGGAAGTCCCTGATCTGCTCTCGTAGACGCGGTGTTCTTCTGTGCTTGACCGAAGTTTCCAGTCCTTCCAGAAGAGTTCGCTCCGTTGCCGGGTCGATCAAGGCGTCCCTGCCATATGCCTTCGACATCTTGATCTTGGGAACGCTCATGATGAGATTCCATTCCACGGCCTTGGACAACATGCGCCGCAAAGTGCGAAGAGCTTGGTTGGTGTATTGCGCGGAACACTCTACGGTGGTCGTCACGCCATCTTTTTCTGCCGTCCGATGGAAGCGAACCGCTTCCGCATCGTCCGGGGTAATGCGGGAGATTTGCATTCCCGCGAGTGGTGTTGCTGCAACGAGCTTCCAGCCGTACTCGTAATAGCGTTTGGAATTGGGCTCCAGCTTCGACGCTGTGACCCAATCCAGAAAACGGATTGCATGGTCTCGAAGAACCGGAGCCCGAACTGGCCGAACGGCAGCCGATCCCGATTCTTTTGCTTTAGAATCTGTTTAAAAACTACGCAAGCCTTCGCAAAAGCAGATGAGCGAAGGCAACATAGATCATAGTTTCTGCTGTGGTGTGAAGCAGCTCGTAGTCTTTGG
>JAJZCA010000034.1:0-5737 GCA_021798735.1 Acidobacteriota bacterium
GCTGGCTCTGCTGCTGCTGGGCAACCAGGCTGGCTCGTACTCCTTTGCGGGTTTTCATCTAGCAAACGCTGTCGCAACCCCCCTGTCTTTTCTTCTTGGACTGTTATTGCTTATCGGGTTTGGAGCGAAACTGGGCATCCTCCCGTTCTACGAATGGTTTCCCGCAGCGTACGGTTCTGGCAGCGGTGCAACCGGAGTCGTCTTTTCCGGCATCGTCCTTAATGCCGCTTTCTATGCGCTTGCCCGTGGCGTGATCGAGTGGCTGCCGCGCTCTGGCACGTGGACGACGAGTGCCGCTGGGATCATGATTTTCGCCGGAGTGCTGACCGCGATTCTGTCGATCTTCAACGCCTTCCAGGAGGAAGACTGGCGGCGGATGTTGAGTCTCTCGTCGGCGGAAAACTCAGGCGTCGCCGTGGCGGTGCTGGGTGTTTCGTGGTTGCTGCTCGCCAGCGGACTTCCTGCGCAGGCGGCGCTGGCATGGATCGTTTGCCTGCTGCATCTTGCCGCCCATAGCCTGGCTAAAGGGACCCTGTTTCTTACCGCCGACGGCGTCGATTCCATGAACGGCAGCTACACCATTGTGCAGCGAGGCTTGTTGCGAAGCAATCCCGCCGTTCTTGGCATTGGCGCACTGTTCGCTGCGATGAGCCTGGCGGCGCTGCCTCCCATGGCCGGCTTCGTTAGCGAATGGTATATCTTCCAAACTTTGTTTCATGGAATGCAGGTGAAGGGACTGCCTGCAAGGCTCACCATGACGCTGGCCGCCGCGGGTCTGGCACTCGTCGTAGCCGTAGCCCTGGCAACGTTTGCGAAGCTGTTCGGCATTGGCCTGCTCGGCGATGGCCACGTTCATACGCGACGTTTTGCTCCGATTCGAACAGCAATGATCTTTATTCTTGGGTCTGCTGTGCTCGCCCTCGCCGTGGGGATGCCGTGGTGGTTGCAAGCGTTGGGGCCAGCGAGCCAGGCCATCTTCGGTGTCAATGCAGCGGCACAAATGCGGGACGGATGGTTGCTCGTCCCGCTCAGCAACAAATTTGCCTTTATCTCGCCGACAAAAATGCTGGTGGTATGTCCTCTGCTAGCGCTCATTCCGATTGCGTTGCTACTGATAGGCAGGCGGGCGTTTCATGTTCGCCGCGTGCCAGTTTGGTCGGGCGGACGCCGGGAAGATGCGCGAGAGATTGCCACCACATCCCTGGCATTTTCCAACGCGCTGCGCACATTCTATGGATTCATCTATGGCCCAACGCACAATCTGGAGCGTGAGTATGATCACGGACCGTATTTCGTAAAGAGGCTCATCTTCAATCAGGAAGTGGCGCCCATCTTTGGACCGTACCTCTTCTCGCCGCTGGTAAAAGCTACGCGCAGGGTCGCTGAAACAGTCAGCAAGCTCCAATCCGGCTACCTGAACCTCTATAACGCCCTGATCGGGATGCTCTTAGTGCTGATTCTTGCATTAGCGTTGTTTTACAAATAGTGAAGATGGCAAACCGACGATTGGAAATGTCTTCGGAAGTCGTAAGGTCGCAATCGCGCTGAACCCCATCCTGGCGTGGATCGGACTTCGCGCGAAAGCTGCGCCGGCTGGCCCAGGCCTGAATCAACGTGCCGTTCACGGTGAAGTGCTCCTGGCTTACAAGCTGGCGCGCACGGATCAGCTTCTCCGGCGCAATCGAAGGCCGACCGGTCTTCGCGTACAGCGCATCGAATTGCCGATCCATCCGCTCCAGGGTTACACAACTGAACATCGCCTTCTGCTCTTCTCTCGTTCCGCGCATACTTCTTTCTTACAACATCTCATCCGCAAGCGCGTAGTTTTTCTGCAACCTGTAAGACCCTGAGTACTGCTGTTCGAATCACTTCCATTTATTGAATTGTTGAATGAACTTCAGACTCAGGACACGAGCAACGCGAAGCAATAAACAGATGATCGGCCTCGATCAGGCGGCGGGCCTGGCCTCGCGCGTGGTTTGACCATGGTCCGGTCGGGTCCAGCTTGCTATACGTCATCCAGTGCGGGAGCGCCTTGCGATGCTCTCCAATGCGCTCATAGGCCAGCGCCAGATTGTAGTGGGCATCCGCATACTTGGGAACAATGCGAATCGCGGCCTTGTAGGCGTCAATCGCATCGCTCAGCCGCTGCAACTCATCCAGCGCGTTTCCAAGGTCGAAAAACGCCAAGGCATAGTTCGGATCGGCCTCGGTGGCACGACGATACACTTGCTCGGCCTGAAGATATTGCCGCTGATTGTAATAAATGGTTCCCAGGTTAATCAGCGCGGCGGCGTGTCCAGGATTTAGTTCGATGGCGCGCATATACAGTTCGATCACCTGACCCAGCATGCCCTGCTCATCTTCCAACCGGACAGCTTCGTAGAAGAGTTCGGCGGCTTGAGACTCGCGATACCTTTGGTGGGCTGCTTCGCCTACGACAGTGCAAGCACGCTCCGGAGTATGCCCATCGAAATCGAAGACAAGCTGTCTCGACAAAGGATCGACAATCGTGCCCTGGTGACGGAAAACAACACGGCTACCGCCATATACCATACCCGCTTCCAGCAGGGGATTTGTCATTCCCGAAACGCGCTGCATGGCTGCCACAGAAGCCGAGATGCGCGAACTCTTGATCCGCTGCAACGATAAAAGGCGGAGTTTTCTGAGTTGGGAAAGCTGCTGAAACGTGTAGGTCTCGAGAGAGTCGACTAGCCCTGCCCGCTCCCAGCCTTGCAGTTGGCGTGCGGACACTTGCAGAATTCGCAGAACATCTTGACGGTTATATCGGGTCACAGATAAGTGCTCGCAGGTACCGTCTCTCGTCACGATTATGCAGTGTTTTGGCGGTGATCGCAAGGACATTCGATAAATTTCCGAGGAAAACTGGGACCAAATTCCAGACGCCGCGAAATGATGCTTTTTCGCGCCTACTCTTTTCCGCTTCACCTGCGACTGTCATCCTCTGTCGACATCTTCCGCAAAGACCTATACTGCCATCAGGAATCGAGTGTGCATTCGATGACAGGTCGAGAACGAATCCTCGCCGTACTCAGCGGGCAGAAGTCCGATCACCTTCCCTCGATGCCCATCACCATGATGTTTGCCGCCGACATTCTTGGGGTCCAATACGGACAATACGTCCGCGACCACAGGATCATGGCAGATGCGCAGATCAAGACTGCGGAGATGTTTGGCCTCGACTATGTTTCCACAATTTCGTGCCCTACGCGCGAGGCCATGGATTATGGCGCGAAGATCCAGTGGTACGACAACCAGCCCCCCGCGATCCTCGAAGAGGACGCATTGTTCCAGGAAAAAAACACTCTTGCAGGATTCCAAATTTTGGACCCGCTTTCTGGCGGACGCCGCGAGGACCGTATCCGCGGTATCGAGTTGCTGCGCCAACGCGTTGGCAGCGACTTATTCGTCGAAGGCTGGGTGGAAGGGCCATGCGCTGAGGCAGCGGATTTGCGTGGAATCAACCGCCTCATGCTCGATTTCTTCGACGATCCAGCATTTGTCCGCGAATTGTTCGGCTTTGTTGTGGAGGGTGCCATTCGATTTGCTGCGGCACAGATCGAAGCCGGTGCGGACATCATCGGCATCGGCGACGCGGCGGCATCGCTGACCGGTCCGCGCATCTATAAGGAATTTGTCTGGCCGTGGGAGAAGAAGCTTGTCGACGCGATCCATGCGCAAGGCGGCAGAGTGCGTCTGCATATCTGCGGAAATACTAGCCGAATTCTTGACGGCATGGGCAGGCTGGGATGTGACATCGTCGACCTTGATTATCCGGTGCCATTCGCCCAGGCGCGCGCACAAATGGGTCCGCAGCAGACTCTGGCCGGAAACCTCGATCCAGTTCGAGAGGTCCGCAATGGCTCTCCTGGCACCATCGCACAATCGCTCGATGCGTTGCGGCAACAAGCCGGAGAACGCTGGATTGTCGCTGCGGGTTGCGAGATTGTGCGCGATACGCCGCACGAGAATCTGCACGCCATGGTTCAATTCGCCAAAAGCCACTCCGCCGCTGCAACACACGCATAAACGTATCGTTCGAACCGTACACGCGGTTCCATTCTGGTGACGGCGATCACATGCCATAACTCGTCGGAATGGTAACTTGTCTGCTATACGGAGGCCAACAACACCCTTCGTTCACATGCAACGACCGTTGTTTTCCTGTATTGAAGTCGTCGCAATTTTGAAGCATCGCGCACCGATTTGAAGGAACGAAGGTGCATCGTATGACGGGTCGTGAACGGGTACTCGCAGTTCTCAGCGGACGGCAGCCGGACCATCGTCCGTTTATGCCAATCACGATGATGTTTGCCGCCGATGTTCTTGGAGTGAAATACCTGCAGTGTATCCGCGATCACAAGACAATGGCGGATGCTCAGATAAAAACGGCCGAGATGTTCGGCCTCGACCATGTCTCCGCCATTGCGCCGACCTCGGAAGCCGTCGATTTAGGCGCCAGGTTCCAGTGGTTCGACGATCAGCCCCCGGGAATCATCGAACAAGAAGCCTTGCTGACGGACAAAGCTGACCTGGCACGACTGCCGTCACCAGGTTCAGTGCTCGGCGCAAGCATGGAAGAACGGGTGCGCGGTGTGGAATGGTTGCGCCAACGCGTCGAAAGTGAGCTCATCGTTGAGGGATGGGTTGAAGGCCCCTGCTCGGATGCTGCCGACCTGCGCGGAATGAATCGCCTGATGGTCGACTTCTCTGACGATCCTGCATTCGTTGAACAACTCTTCAACTATTCGGTGGAATTGGCCGTTGGCTTTGCAGCAGCACAGATTCTAGCCGGTGCAGACATCATCGGCATCGGCGATCCGCCTGCCTCGCTGGTAGGTCCGCGGATGTACAAAAGTCAGGTTTGGCCATGGCAGAAGAAACTGGTCGACGCGATCCACGCCAGAGGCGCAAAAGTCCGCCTTCATATATGTGGAAACACCCGTAGGATCCTGGCGAGCATGGGCGAATTGGGATGCGACCTGGTGGACATCGATTCTCCGGTGCCCTTCGAACAGGCACGCGCGCAGATGGGTCCGCTGCAAGCATTGATCGGCAATCTCGATCCAGTGCGAGACGTTTGCAACAGCTCGCCCGAGTCGATCCGACAATCCCTGGAAGCGCTGCAGCAAAAAGCTGGTGAGCGGTGGGTGGTCGGTGCGGGCTGCGAAATTGTGCGCAATACCCCGCATGAAAACATGCGCGCCATGATGCTGTTTGCTCAATCGCACACGGCGGAAATTGTGGCTGCATGAAGAATGTATTTGGCCGTCCAAAACCATCGCTGAAACATCGACGCCTGTGGCCCATGGCCATAAATTTAGATTGTGACGTCAACAACTTTTCTTTGAGGTGACGAACATGGTCCGATCCGAAGAACTCTACGATGCAATCTTGAACGGCGACGCAAAAAAGGCGCACGCCGCCACCCAGGCAGCCCTGGCAGCGGACACCGCCCCCATGGACCTGATTGCCGGCAGCATGGTCCCCGCGATGGACGAAGTCGGTCGACTGTTCGAAACGGAGGAATATTTCGTGCCGGAGTTACTTCTGGCCGGTCGCGCGATGAAGAGTGCGATGGAGCTTCTGCGTCCGTTAATGGCGACCTCCGGCGAAAAGCTGACCACCCGAGTCGTCATCGGCACGGTCAAGGGCGATATGCACGACATCGGAAAAAACCTCGTCGCCTCCATGCTGGAAGGCAGTGGATTCGAGG
>JAJZCA010000034.1:5747-17368 GCA_021798735.1 Acidobacteriota bacterium
AGACGTCTCGCCAGACAAATTCGCGGCTGCAGTGGAGCAGTATAAACCCCAGGTAGTTTGCCTTTCCGCTTTGCTGACCGTGACCATGTCTGCCATGAAAACGACCATTGATGTGCTGGAAGCCGCGGGTCTGCGGACGTACGTGAAGGTGTTGATCGGCGGTGCCCCAGTCACCGGGCAGTATGCCAAGGAAATCGGTGCGGACGGCTACAGCGAAAGCGCCAGCGGGGCTGTCTCCTTGGTGCGACAGATTGTTGCAGAAGCGTGAGACAAGGACGGTAACGCATTGAATGGACGGCAAAGAATCGACGCAGCGCTGCATGGCAGATGGCCCGACCGCACACCGGTTATGCTGCATAACTTCATGATGGCGGCGCGGGAGGCCGGCATTTCAATGCGCCAGTTTCGCGAAGACCCAAGGCTGATTGCCCGGTGTTTCGGAGAGGCCGCGGAACGTTATCAACTCGATGGCATTCTGGTCGATATCGATACTGTAACTCTCGCCGGCGCTGTGGGCGTTCCCCTCGACTTCCCAGAAGACAACCCAGCCCGCTCTCACGGCTCATGCTTGCCCGTTCTCGAAGCTGTACAAGACCTGGAACCTGTCGACATCTCGAAAGATCCACGGATACAAATCCTGGTGGAAGCAGTGGCAATTCTGGTGCGCGATTATGGAGACGAAACCTTCATCCGCGGCAACTGCGATCAATCCCCCTTCTCGCTGGCAGGGTCGATGCGCGGCCTGGAGCAGTGGCTGATGGATGTCGCATCGCAGGAAAACGATGAACTTGTCCACGGCCTACTCGAGTACTGCACCGGCATCACCTGCCAACTCCTCAAGATGATGGCAAAAACCGGTGCGCACATGCTTTCGAATGGCGATAGTCCAGCCGGCCCGGACATGCTATCCCCGCGCTTCTACGGTGCCTATGCCTTGCCGTATGAACGGCGCGTTGCCGAGTACTCCCATGAACTCGGCCTGCCGTATCTGTTGCATATCTGCGGTAAGACCGACAGAATCCTTAGGCAGATGGTGGACATCGGAGCCGACGCATTGGAGATCGACTTCAAGACCAACCTTCAGCAGGCGCACGACATCTTTCAGGACAAGGTTACCTTCGTCGGCAACATCGACCCATCTGAAGTTCTCGCCAGAGGAACTCCTGAATTGGTCAAGCGTAAAACAGAAGAACTATTGAATGCGTTTGCGGATAGTCCGCGTTTTGCGCTCAATAGCGGCTGCGCGCTTCCAGCCGATACTCCGTCAGAAAATATTCGCGCGATGTTGGCGTGTGTAAGGAATCGCTCTGAGGTCGCTTCGGCTTGATTGCAGGACAACCATAATGAAACCAGATTTTTCTGGATCTTCCATCGAGTAACACCATGCGTCTAAAAGTGATCAGTTGCCAGGTCCTCACACACGAGATGAGCCGGGCCATCTCCGCATCCCCGCACGCCATCGATGTTGAGTTCCTGACCATGGGGCTGCACGACCTGGGCGCCGCCATGCGCCCAAGATTACAGAAACGTATCGATGCGGCAGACCCAGAAAGATTCGATGCCATTGTTCTGGGGTATGCACTGTGTGGCCGGGGCACTGAAGGTCTTCGCGCAGGAAAAACAAGGCTTGTGCTCCCCCGCGCGCACGACTGCATTGGATTGCTGATGGGCGATCGATATCGCTATCAGGCGTATTTCGATAGCCACTCCGGCGTATACTACCGTTCTCCCGGTTGGGTGGAATTCCAAACACCGGGCCAGATTCTTGAACAGGCCGGCGCTTCCGCCGGCAACATGCTCGGCGAACGCCGCAGCCGTGAAGAATTCATCGCACAATACGGCGAGGAGAACGGGGCCTATCTCTTCGAACAATTCAATGCGTTTCGCAGCCACTATTCTCAACTGACGTACATCTCCTCCGGCGTCGAGTCGGAAGATAACTTTCGCGATCAAGCTCGCGCGGAAGCGAAAAAAGAAGGGTGGCGCTTCGAAGAGGTTCAAGGCTCGCTCTCGTTGCTGCAGCGCCTGGTCAATGGAGATTGGGACCCCGCAGATTTCCTCGTCGTTCCCCCCGGCGCGGCCATCCGGGTCACCCTCGGCGAATCCATTGTGGACATTGCATGAGCGCCGAAAAAGTCCGAATCCAACTGGAACCCTCGGGAATACTTGTTGAAGTGCAGCGCGGCGCTTCTCTTCAATCCTCACTCCCGCTGCATGGCATTGAATTCCCCTGCGGAGGAACGGGCTTATGCGGCGGCTGTCGTGTCCATGTCCTTTCCGGCTCGCTCCCGATTACAGAGCAGGATGGTTTATTTTTTCCTCCAGAAGACCTTGCGAGCGGCTGGCGACTCGCTTGCCAAGCCATCGCCAACGTGCCCCTGGTGTTGGAGTGCGAACAATGGCACATGGACGTTCTCGGTGACAATTCAATCCTGCCTGGCACAGGAAAAAAAGGCCTTGGCATCGCCATCGACCTGGGTACAACCACCATCGCCGCCCAATTGGTCGACCTCGCCACCGGCAACGTTCTCGGCGTTGAGACGGAGTTGAATCCGCAGGCTCCTTTCGGCTCGGACGTGATGAGCCGAATCCGAACGGTTCTGGCCGGCCGGGATCTCGCTACAGTTGTGCACGCCGCCCTTCGACCGATGATCGCGAAGCTGGCCCGCGGTCGCGAACACGAAATTATCGAGGTGGTCTTGGTCGGCAATTCCGTCATGCATCATCTGTTTTCCCGCCTCAATGTCGAACCTCTATCGCACGCGCCGTTCCACTCTCCAAACTTGGGAGAGCAACGCTTCTCCGCCGATGAACTGCGATGGCCCTTGCCTGTGCCCTGCAGCATTCGTTTTGTCCGTTGCCTCGGCGGCTTTGTGGGCTCCGACATTCTGGCCGGAATTTTCGCCGTCGGCATGCCGACTTCGCAAGAGATGCTGGCACTGGTAGATCTGGGCACCAACGGTGAAATCGCAATCGGCAATCGCGATCGAATTCTTTATGCCTCTACGGCAGCCGGACCGGCCTTTGAAGCGGCCTCCATTCGCATGGGAATGCGAGCCTCTACCGGTGCCGTCTCGCGCGTTTCACGTTCAAATGGAGAGATCCACGCCACTGTCATCGGCGATGCGGGACCCCGAGGAATCTGTGGCAGCGGTCTGGTCGATGCGGTCGCTGTCGGACTGGAAACGGGCGCGATTCTGCCTTCCGGGCGCATCGCGAATGGAACGAAACTTTTCCCGGTTGCGGGCCCCGTGGTTTTGCATCAAGGCGATATTCGCGAACTGCAGTTGGCCAAAGCCGCCATCGCCGCTGGGTTCAGGCTGCTGTTGAAGACCCTGGGCGCAAAGCCCGACGACCTCGAACGCATTCATCTCGCCGGCGCATTTGGCAACTACATTCAGGCTGAAAGTGCTGTCGGCATCGGGCTGCTTGAATTTCCCTGGCAGCGCATTGTGCCCTCCGGCAACACCGCCCTGCGAGGAGCAAAGATGTTACTGCTGTCCGCCAACAGGCCTCCATTGCCCCCCATGGAGCACATCGCTCTTGCCGCCGATCCCGACTTTCAGGACCAGTTCGTGAGCTGCATGAGCTTTCCGGAAATCGGCCCCGCCGTATGACTCGCCATTCCGCCGCCAGTCTGTCAATGTCTTCCGTTAAATTCATGCACCGCATCCAGCATCGCGACAATGTTTCCGATCGGCGTCGCTGCCTGGATATTGTGCGTTCCGTTGAACACGAAGCCGCCGCCCGGAGAGAAAATCTCGCATCGCCGCAGGACCTGTTCCCGAACTTCCGCTGGAGTGCCAAACGGCATCGTCTTCTGCGTGTCCACCCCTCCGCCCCAGAAAACGAGACTGTCGCCAAAGTTGGCCTTCAACCCCTCCGGTTCCATTCCGGCAGCGGAACACTGCACCGGATTGAGAATGTCGAAGCCAGCTTCAATAAAGGAAGGTAGAAACTTCACAACCGAACCGCAGGAGTGTTTGAAGGTCTTCCACGTCGTGTGCGCGTGGACCCAGTCGTTCACCCTTTTATAGTAAGGAAAATATAAGTTGCGGAAAGTCTTCACCGAACAGAAAGCAGAAGTCTGCGTGCCGAAATCCGTGCCGCAGACAAACATCGCCTGCACCCTGTTGCCGAGCGCTGCATGGATGCGCTCCAGATTCTGAATCCCAATCTCGCACTCCCGTTCGAAAATCTTGTGGACGTAATCCTGACGGCTGCTGGTTGAGACATACCACTCCGTAATGTCTCGAATCCCCTTGGGCTGTTTGAGAGACGGCGCTGGCACCAACGCAATATCGCCGAAGGCCGTTCCTCCGAAAGTGGCGATCACGCCACGACCCGTAGCCTCTGCCTCCAGCACCGCACGCACCAGATGGTCGAGTTCCTCCTGCGTAATGGCGCTGAACTCCTCCAGGTTATCTTCCGGGTTCAGCGTCTCTTCCGTGAAGGGTTCCTGCCGAACGATCGCATCGAAGAAATATCCCCCTTGCGGCATGCTTCCGCTGGGAGGCGCAGTGATATCGCCTTCCGGATAAATCAGCGTGTCGCCCCTGGCATCGACCGTCGTGTTGAAATTTCCAGGAACCAGGATCTCCAGTCCGTTCAGCCGCCAGCCCTTCCAGTTCTCCGCCGGGAAACCGAACATGGTGTTCCTGGGAAAGACTCCCACCACGTCCAGGCCCATCGCATCCGCAAGATCGTCTTCCACCAGTCCCAGCATTTGAAATGGTTCGTGCACGCGCACCGGATGTTTCTCCAACCCGTAATGATCTCGCAGGGCCGCAACACAGCTCACATGCATCCCAGTCACAGCCGTTCCGCCAAAATCGATGGGGATTCGATCCGTCTGTTTATGATTTAAGGCCGCCGTAAGTCGCTCGCGGCTCGCCGCAATTTCCGCCCCGGTCTTCATCGCAGTCGCTCCATGCCCACCTTCATCCGCCCGCATTATAGATCGCTGTCAAATTGGGCCCACGTGCGCCACATCACAGTTGCGGAGCGCCTACACGCAACGCCTCTTCTGGAACTGCACTTCACTGGATTGCGCGGCGCTGACGGCTCCTCAATCAATCGGAGCCGTCGGCACCCGGCTTATCCTTGGAACTGGAAAGGAAAACTCCATACACCCCCCGATCTGGAATCGTCCTGCCGTTCAGGATCGCAAGGCTTTTGGAGCCCTGCCGCGCCGTCAGGCTATTTCGCGCCCGGTCCCATGTAATGCGCGGGCGCAACTCGGCAAATCCATCCGACGGATAGCGCCCCGAAAGCATATCCAACACCCCATCGAAGGCCACACGACTGAGCGTGGCAAATGGTGCGGAACTCGCAATCAATCGATGCAGCGCATCATAACCGACCGAAATCGTCTCATCGCTGCCGTAGTCGCGCACAGGCCGCCCAATGCGCTGCATGCCGCTTGCGATCGAAAGCAACGCCCCAACTGATCGCCGATCCTGTGCTTGCGGAGATCCTTGCGCAACTCATCCGCCGCGAGCCCATCTTCATCGCCCGGAGTTCGGCACGACCAGTGCGGACTTCGAGAGGATGACTACGAACGACGAATGGGAAGTAGGAGGATGGGTCCCTTCATCCAACGGATGATTTACAGATGATGATTTACAGAGACTGTATTTGAAGATGAGATGAGTCATTCTGAGCGAAGCGAAGAATCCAGAAAGTAATCGCAAACAAATCCATGCGAATATTCTCTGGATTCTTCAATGCACCCGACAAGGCGGCCTGCGTTCAGAATGACTCCAGTCGAGAGCTGACTACATTGGCAGTAAATCCGCCTTAATATCCAGCCAGTTCCACCATTGCCTTGCGAATATCTTCCGGTTGCGGAAGAATTTCGTCTTCCAGCGTTGGCTGGTACGCGACGAACAGGTCTTTTGCGGCAATGCGACGCACAGGCGCATCCAGATCGTCGAATAGCTCATCGGCAATGCGCGCCGCAATCTCGGCTCCGTATCCCCAGCTGCGCATGTCTTCATACGCAACCAGCGCGCGACTGGTCTTGCGGACAGAGGTAGCAATGGCGTCCCAATCGTACGGGTTCAATGAGCGAAGATCGATCAGCTCCACGTCCAGACCGTTTTCGCGCTCGGCGCGCTGGGCAGCCTGCAGGGCGCGCGGCACTATAGCGCCAAAGGCAATCACAGTAAGTTGCTTGCCCGGCCGGACGATATTTGCCTTGCCGAAAGGAATCGTAAAATCCGGTCCTGGATATGGAGCACGGCCATAGGTCTCTCTATAGAGTCGCTTATGTTCCAGAAACAACACCGGGTCGTCGCAGCGAATCGCCGTTCGCAGCAGGCCGTTGGCGTCGAGTGCATTCGAAGGGTAAACCACCATCATGCCGGGCGTATGCGTAAAGATGCTTTCGCCGGATTGTGAATGATAGATCGCGCCGCCCGTCAGATAGCCGCCGGTGGCCACGCGAATGACCGTCGGACAGGAGAACGTTCCATTGCTGCGCCAACGAATCAGCGGCAGTTCATTCCGAAGCTGATGCATGGCAGGCCAGATGTAATCGAAAAACTGAATCTCCGCGACGGGTTTCATTCCCCGAGTGGCCATGCCAACCGCACGGCCAACAATATTCGCTTCGGCCAAAGGAGAATTGAAAACGCGATCGGAACCGAACTCCCGCTGCAACCCGCTGGTCAGCTTGAACACGCCGCCCTTCCCTTTCATCGCGCTCTCGTCCAGGCTCCGTTCACGGCTGTAATCCGCGACATCTTCGCCAAAAACAACAATGCGTTCGTCGCGCTTCATCTCGTCGTTCAGGCAGGCGTTGATCAGGTCCGCCATGGTGCGTTCCTGGACCGGCCTCGCGGGATCCTCTACCGCTGGCGCCGGCTCCTTCAGGAACGATACTGCTGTCGGATCCAAGTCCTCGGAATACACGTGTTTGTATATGCTGTCGGTCGCAGGAAAGGGAGAGCGCAACACGACTTCGGTTGCGACGCGAATCTCCTCATCCACTGCCTGCTCCAGCCGCGTGATACCCGCTTCATCCAGAATGCCCTCGCGCAATAGCCGCATCTGCAACTTCGGTAGCGGGTCGCGCATGGCGTCGGCCTGGCGCTCGGCCTCGGACCTGTAGGACCGCTCATCGTCCGAAAGTGAGTGCGAGTAGGGGCGGATCACGTGACCATGAACAAACGCGGGTCCGTGCCCGGCGCGGCAATAGGCGACCGCCTGCTGCATCGTGTTGTGGCATTCGATCGCGTCGGTCCCATCGATTTCCGCAAAGAAAAAGTTGGGAAAGTTGGCGACCAGTTTTGAAATGTTCCCGCCCGCCGTGTTCACTTCAACCGGCACCGAGATGGCATACCCGTTGTCCTGCACCGCAAACAGCACCGGCAGCTTCAGGTTGGCGGCGGAATTCATCGCCTCCCAGAACTCTCCCTCGCTGGTGGTGCCATCGCCCAGCGAACAATACACCACCTCATCCGCGTGGAAGGCAACATTTTTATAGGCGCGATAATCCTTGTCGCCATCCGCATGCTCCGGCTTTTTGGCGGCTTCCGGATGATGGCTGAAATAGCGCCCAGCCTCGGCGCAACCCACCGCCTGCAAACACTGCGATCCCGTCGCAGAGGATTGTGTCACGATATGCAGGCGCTGGCTGGCCCAGTGGGAAGGCATCTGCCGCCCGCCGCTGCTTGGATCGGCCTCCGCGCCAACTGCGGCCAGCAGCATCTCTTCCGCTGTCATCCCCAGCGCCAGGCACAAGGCGCGGTCACGATAATACGGATAGAACCAGTCATACCCGGATCGCAGCGCCATTCCGGCAGCCACAGACAGGGCCTCATGGCCCGCCCCAGAGATCTGAAAGAAGATCTTCTGCTGACGCTTCAACATAATCTCGCGATCGTCGATCCGGCGGGACTGGTACATGAGCCGGTACATCTGAATCATCTGTTCTGAAGAGAGACCCGTTGTGTCAGTAAGCGTTTTGGTTGCGGAAACGGTGCGAGTTGCTGCCATGTTGGATCCTCTTCAGAGCGGATTGCATCGGCGATCGCCGTACCACTTAGATTTGTATGGCGAAGTGATATTTTACGGCAAAACCAGCAAGACTACTTCCTGTTTTGTTTCATGTTGTTCCCGTGCATACATGGCTCTGGGTTCCTGCTCGCGGGTTCTGGGTAGCTGGGTAAGAAGCTTTTGCGTACAAATCCTGGGCTTCAATATTCATTGGGTGAAATGCACAAACTGCCACCAGGCAGCAACTCAAGCAATCGCCATAGAAATCGACGCATCCGGATGATACCGTGATCGTTGGACCTTCCCGTCCGACAATAAGTCATTCTCGTCGCGCAGATATTGGTGGAGAGCCGCGCCACAAAACTTTGCATCATGAATGAAGGAGCACCCCGATGGAAGTCCTCGATCTTTTTAGTCTGAAAGGCAAAAATGCGTTGGTGACTGGATCTTCCCAGGGCCTCGGCGCAAGTATGGCGATTGCCCTTGCCCAAGCAGGCGCAAATGTGACCCTGCACGGTCGCGGCACGGTCCGGGAGTCGACGGTACAAGAAGTCAGGAAAACAGGCGTCCAATATATATCTGTCACGGGCGACGTCTGCGAACCGGCTGTCTGCACAAACCTTGTCGATGAAACCGTCAAAGCATTCGGCTCTATCGATATTCTGGTCAACAACGCGGGTACCATTCGTCGCGCACCCGCCGCCGAACATTCGCAGGAGTTCTGGTCGACGGTGATCGAAACCAACCTCAACAGTGTGTTTCGCCTCAGTCAATATGCAGGGATCAGGATGCTGGCGCAAGGTTCCGGCAAGATCGTCAACATCGCCTCCATGCTTACATTCCAGGGCGGCATTCTTGTTCCCAGCTATGCGGCGGCCAAGGGTGCCGTCGGGCAACTGACCAAGGCGCTCGCGAACGAATGGGCGGCCAAAGGAGTCAATGTCAACGCCATTGCTCCCGGGTATATGGAGACGGCAAATACTGCGCCCCTGCAAGCGGATGAAGAACGCTCGAAGGCCATCGTAAGCAGAATTCCAGCCGGCAGATGGGGCCTGCCATCCGACCTTGCCGGCGCGGTCGTGTTTCTCGCCTCGGCGGCAAGCAACTACGTCCACGGCCATATTTTGGTGGTCGACGGCGGATGGCTCTGCCGCTAGAAGCTGTCTCATATATGTATATGGCGTGGCGACTTCGGCCAACGACCTGAGACCCGCTTCGATTGCGGGTCTCACACCCGGCGTATCGAGCGATTTCGCGTTTATGCGACAGCTTATAGTGTCCTGAGCCCTAAATTCGTTCAAGAAATGATTTTTTGTCTTGTACCAGGGCGCGACTTCAAGGGCCTGCCCTGAGCGCAGCCGAAGAGTGCCGTACATGGCGCCAAACAATGGGCTTCACCCCTGAGTGCTGCTGTTCGAATGATTGAATGAACTTTCAGACTCAGGACATTAGCCTCGTTCCACAGTGGGCGCAATCAGCCCGGCGCAACGCTGCTTCGTTAGAAAAGTTTTCCACAACGCAACTCCAAGCTTCCACTAGTGGTCTTAGAATCTCTTTGGGAGGTTTCCTGCCATGAAACGCGTTCTGACAATCGCAGGCGTAGCGCTGGGCGTACTCATCCTCATCGTGCTCGTGCTACCGATGTTCGTGAATGCCAACACCTTTCGTCCCAATATCGAAACCATGGCTTCGCAGGCCCTTGGGCGCAAGGTACAGATCGGCAACCTGTCCTTCTCCATCTTCTCCGGGTCGCTCGTTGCCGACAACCTCTCTGTCGCCGACGACCCACGCTTCAGCCAGTCGCCATTCCTTACCGCCGCTTCGCTCAAGATCGGCGTAAAGATCTGGCCGCTCCTCACGTCCAAGCAGCTCGATATCACCGATATCACCGTTGATAAACCTGTCGTCCATCTCATCACCAACTCGGCAAATCAATGGAACTATGCCACCCTGGCCACGACCGGAAACACAGCACCCAGCCAGCCGCGTGCGCAAAGCGCGAACAATTTCACCGTCGCCAAACTGAACGTCGTTGATGGCGAGGTGATAATGATGCCCGCCGGCGCCAAGGCTGAAAGCGTTTACAACAATGTACAGATGGGGACGAAGAACTTCTCCCTTACCTCCGCCTTCCCGGTCACTCTGGCGATGAACTTACCTGGCGGAGGCACAATGAAACTCAACGGTACGGTGGGCCCCGTCAACTCCACCGATGCGACCTTGACTCCCGTCGAAGCCGACCTCAAGATTGACTCCTTTGACATCGCAAAGAGCGGCTTTGTGGACCCCGCCAGCGGCATCAGCGGCGTTGCCGATCTGACCAGCCACCTCAACGCCGCAAACGCCAAAGCCCATCTCAAGGGGATGGCTACCCTGAATAAGCTCAAGCTGGCCGCCAACGGCGCACCATCCGGCGTGCCCATCGCGATGGACTTCAACCTCGACTACAATCTTCCTCAAAGCTCTGGCATTTTGAACAGCGGTCTGCTGCATGTGGGCCGTGCCCAGACGACGCTCAATGGCACCTTCGCCACCAAAGCAGGCATCACTTCAATGGACATGACCGCCACCGGACAAAGCATGCCGATCAATGATTTAGTCGCGGCGCTTCCGGCCTTCGGCGTCATCCTTCCCTCGGGCTCCTCACTCCAAGGCGGGACGGCAAGCATCAACATGCACGCACAGGGCCCTACTTCGGCGCTGGTTGCCGCCGGAAACGTCGAAGTTTACAACACGCGCCTGGCCGGATTTGACCTTGGCTCCAAGCTTTCCGCCGTCTCCAAGCTCACCGGCGGCCACGCTCCCACCGGCGACACGCAAATCCAACAGTTCACCAGCAACATCAACTACAGTCCAGCAGGAATTCAAGCCTCAAACATCAACCTGCTGGTCACTGGCATCGGCCAGGTTACCGGAAACGGCACTCTCAGCGCCAACAACGCGCTCAACTTTCATCTTGTAGCCCAGCTTAGCTCCGGCGGCGTGTTGGGCGGGACGCTCGGCAAAACCGTGTCCGCAACCAAACTTCCCTTCGCCGTGCAAGGTACGGCCAGCCAGCCGAAGATCATCCCCGACGTTGCCGGCGCAGTGGGAGGAATGGTATCGGGCCTGCTCGGCGGCGCGACCAAAAGCGGCACAGGGAACACCGCATCTCCCTTGCAACAGCTGAACAAGGGACTGGGCGGCTTGCTCAACAAAAAGTACTGACATCGCGGCGCCCAGTCAGCACCCTCGACAGCACCCTCATCGACCTCTGCTATTTGGTTACAGACCTCTGCTTTCCGCAGGCAGATATTGGCAAAATATCCTCGCGCCCACAAGTGCTGCCCCCAATACCGCTTGCGCAGGTGTGGAAATTCCTCCTGCTACCTCCGGCTCGACCGACCCTTCAAATACTGCACCAGTTTCGCCGGCGCCAACTGCGGCGGTGCCGCCACCAGCAGATGAATATGATCCGGCGACACTGCTCCCCGCACAATCGTTACTTCCCGTGCCGCGCATCTCTGCCGGATCAGACCGCCCGCCCGCTCCGCCACTTCTCCTCGCAGCACCTTATACCGGTACTTCGTAATCCACTCTACGTGCTACTTCACGTCCCAAATCGCGTGCGCGCTCCTTCT
>JAJZCA010000035.1 GCA_021798735.1 Acidobacteriota bacterium
ACGACGCCCTTGCGCTTCGCTATCACTTCTCCTCCATCAGGATCTGAAGGGGACTTCCACCCCCAAGCTGTCAAACATGCTCGGCGTACCAACAGGACGGCCCGCGAACTTCGCTGGCCGTTTTTTATGCAATCGGGACCGCACAAACCCGCCTATTCGGCGCGCATGTCGTGGGTGCGCATTCCACTGTTGCTGCCGGTTCTTTAAGTCAGGTGGCCGATATTGAGATCGTCCGGCTTTGCCGGAATGAAGTGCCGAGGTTGCCATGGCCACATGTTGCACGGGAGATTTCCTCGCAGATTGATACGGCCCGCAGGCTTCCACTCGCGATACCCTTGTTCCATGAGTCAGCCAATGCATTCTTCTCCGAATATCAACATTGTCCAGGCGCAGGATTATCGGGACAGCTACGCCAACAGCGTGCAGGTGCGGGCCAGCGTGTGGGATTTTATGTTGGTTTTTGGCGCTGCCCGTCAGGATTCGCCAGATGAGGTGGTGCTGCGAAATTTTCAAGGTATTTATCTGAGCCCGCAGCAGGCCAAAGCCCTGTGGAACCTGCTGGGACAGAACCTGGCGCAGTATGAGCAGGCATTCGGTCCCATATCTCTGGAGCCGAAACAGGCATTTCCTGCAGCGGGGCCCGGCAACGGCCCCATACACTGAAACCGGTCTGGTGCGAGTCAGGGATTGGAATGTCCCCGGCTCACCCTTTCGTCTTGTCAGGAGCGATGATTTGCCAGCCTCGAATCAGCCGTTGAATCCCGTGCCTGCTGTACGGCCGCATTCGCTGCTGCAGCAATTCCTGCTTCGCGGGCACCGCGATGAGCCCGTACCGGTCTGGATCATTTTCCCCGTCATCTATGCCTTCGTTCTGCTGACGCATTTGCCGCTGCTGCGGCTGCCCTACTATTGGGATGAGGCCGGCTACTATATTCCTGCGGCGTACGACTATTTCCGCACCGGCTCTCTGGTTCCATATTCAACGCTGACCAACGCCCATCCTCCTCTACCTGCCATCTACTTGGCGGCCTGGTGGAAGGTTTCCGGCTTCACTCCGGTAGTGACTCGACTGGCGACGTGCCTGATCGCCGCATTCGCGCTGACAGCGGTCTTCGCGTTGGTGCGCCGGTTGATGAATACCACGGTTGCCGTCGCGACCACGTTGCTGACTGCCATTTACCCAGTCTGGTTTGCCCAAAGCACGCTGGCGCAGGCGGATATTTACGCGGCTGCGGGAACGATGTGGGCGCTGGTGTACGCATTGGACGAGTTGCCTTCCGAGCGGCGTGGCTGGATTGCGGCTGTGTGGTTCTCGGTGGCTGCGTTGTCTAAAGAAACCGCGATTGTGATGCCGTTGACCTTGGCTGCGTGGCATGTGTGGGAGACGCAGCGCAAACCGTCCCAGGCCAGCGGTCACTGGCGGACTGCGATGCAGTTCACCCTCCCCGCGCTACCGTTATGTGGGTGGTATGCCTACCACTTTCATAAGACCGGCTATATTTTCGGCAATCCGCAATTCGTGCGATACAACGCTGTTCTGACGCTGCACATGGCTCGATTTTTTCTGGCACTGGCGCAGCGGCTGATGCAGGTCACTCTCTATATGAATCTGTTCGTGCCCATCTTGTGCATGGTAGCTGCGATGTTTTTGCCGGCGCTGCGCCAGGCAGACGGCTCCAAGCGTCCGCGCGTTTCCTGGAACGTGCAAGCGCAGATCGGAATCCTTCTGCTGGTCAATCTGCTATTTTACTCCTTGGCGGGAGGCGCGGTTCTGGCGCGCTATCTGCTGCCGCTCTACCCTCTGATTTTGTTGCTGTGTGTTTCTACCTGGCGGCGCCGCGTGGAGCAGTGGCCGTGGATTGTTGCGCTGAGTACCGTGGCATTCCTCGCGGGCTTGTTCGTCAATCCGCCGTACCGCTTTACGCCGGAAGACAATCTTACCTATCGCAGCCTGATCGTGATGCAGCAGCAGGCAATTGCGCAGGTGATCCGGCGGGCCCCTGGAGGTACCGTGCTGACAGCGTGGCCGGCCACGGACGAGTTGAGAAGGCCCGAACTGGGATATGTGCGCAAGCCCGTGCATGTGGTGGCAATCGATGATTTTTCGTTGCCTCAGATAGAGGCAGCGTCGCAACTGCATAACTATGACGCAGCCCTGGTCTTCGCGACGAAGTATCAGTTGACGAACACGCTCAACTGGTCCCATTTTGGCGACGAAGAATGGAATAAGGAATATTTTGGCTACCATTACGATCTGCCGCCGGCATTGATTGCAAGATTGCTGCAGGGGAACGTGGTTTGGCTGGCAAGGACAAGGGGATTGTGGACAGCGGTGCTGCTCTTCAATCGCCCGCAAACAGCCGGGCTGCCTAGGAGCGCCGATTCTTTCCACACCTACGCTGTCGCCGGCACGGCTCGACGGACACAAACCTTCCAGCCCGCACTTTCTCGCTGAACGGAATGCAGAACTCTATAATCACGAGTGTCGTGAAGAAAAATGGAAATATGATTGTTCTTCGATTGTGGCGGAGCTTGATTCTTTGCGCGTTGGTCGCTTTCGCGGCTTTGCCTTCGGTTGCGCAATCCGAGCCGACAAACGAAGCTGGCTGGGATGGGCACCTTATCTGGATACTCCCATTTGAGAACAACTCCACGCAGCCGGGCCTGGACTGGATCGGCGCTTCATTCCCGGATATCTTGAATGCGCGTTTAAGTTCTGCCGGTTTTCTGACCATTCGCCGCGAAGACCGCCGTTATGCAATGCAGCATCTCGGACTCCCTGCGGATTTTCATCCGACGCAGGCCACTTCGTATCGCATTGCGCAAACGCTGGACGCCGACTATGTCGTCTTCGGGAATTACACGGTCGCGAATGGCAGCATCCGAGCAACCGCGCGGGTCCTGGATATGCATGGTCCCAGCATGGGCGCCACGTTGGAAGAAGAAGGGAAGCTCGACCAGCTGATCGACATTGAGGATTCCCTGGCCTGGAAGATGGCCATGCAGATTGATCCCAATCTGAATCTGGATGAGCAGACGTTCCTCGCAGCCAGCCGAGCTCTTCGCCTGGACGCCTTTGAGAATTACATTCGCGGGTTGGTGGAGCCGGGGATCGAGGAGCGGATCGGACACCTGAAGAAAGCCGTACAGCTCAGCCCCAGCTACGTGCAGGCATGGTTTGCGCTTGGCCAGGCGTACTTTGACAACCAGCAATATGACCAGGCGGAGGCAGCGTTCGTCAAGGTTCCGAAGGGCGGACGTCTCTCGTTGGAAGCCATGTTCTATTCCGGTCTCAGTGATCTTTACACGGGGAATTATGCCGGCGCGCAGGCAGCATTTACATCCATCGCTTCCGTTTTGCCGTTGCCGGAGGTTTTGAACAACGAAGGAATCGCGTTCAACCGTCGCGGTCAGAACGGCACCGCGTTTTTCAAGCGCGTGGTTGAGATGGATCCGCAGAATGCGGATTACTGGTTCAACCTGGCCGTCTCGGAGCGCCGTCAAAAAGACTATACTGCGGCGCTGGGTGCAGTGGCGCATAGCCTCACGCTTCATCCGCAAGACGAGGAAGCGCAGAACCTTCGCAAGAACCTGATGATGCTGAAGAGCGGTCAACTGACGGCATCTCCGGCAAAACCGGTTGCGGACGCCAATCTGCCGACAGCACAGACTGCTTCTGACGCAACGGAGGAGCAGGCGGACTCGACCGGCATTGCGAAAAACAAGCCGGACGCAACCAGCACAAAAAGCTCATTGGATTCGATCCCGACGCCCGCAGTCTCCGATGCAGCCAGCGCGGATTATGAACCGCTGGAACGCATCGCGCGTACCTACGATGAAAGCTCATTGCGGCAGGGCGCATTCGCGCTGGAACAGATGAATGCGATGAAGCTGCGGTCGATGCCGCCGGCGAAACGCGCACAACGGCTGTGCCAGCAAGGCGGGACCTATGTGAACGATGGCTTGCTGCTGGAGGCAGAACGCCAGTATCAGCTTGCATTGACTGCAGATCCCGGCAGCGCCGCCGCATATGCGGGCTTGGCCGAAGTCCACGAATACGCGGGCAGCATGAAAATCGCGCAGCAGGAAGCGAACAAGTCGCTGCAGGCAAAACCGAACACTGCGGCATATCTGGTACTGGCGCGAATTGCGTTGAGTCAGCACGCCTTGACGGATGCGCGCAGCAACATCGACAACGCGCTGCGTCTTGAGCCGAACAACACTGCAGCCAAGGGCATCTTGCAGGCGATTCAAATGCAGCAAGGTCAACAACAGTAGTCGTGCGTGAGGCGTAATCGGCATGGACACGGCACAGAAAGCTCGATCGAGGTCGTTTTTTTGGCTGCAGTCCGGTTTCGTGCTTCTTGGACTGGTGGCATGGCTGTGCCTGAGTCATGCCACCATCGCGAAGGCTGCACAATCGCGGCCCATCGTTGTCGAGCTGCCGTTGCACGATACGATTCAGCCCATCAGCGCTGCGTATTTGAAGCGCGGATTGCGACATGCTGTGGAGATCCATGCGCAGGCAGTTTTAATTGAGCTGGGCACTCCCGGCGGACTGCTCACCTCGACCCGCGCGATGGTCACCGCTATCGAGGAATCTGAAGTTCCGGTCATCGTGTATGTTGCACCGTCGGGCAGTCGTGCCGCCTCCGCTGGATTTTTCATTCTAGAGTCCGCCGATGTTGCTGCCATGGCGCCCGGCACCAACACCGGCGCGTCCCATCCGATTCTCGAAGGCGAGAAAATGGACCCGATCCTGAAAACGAAGATCGAGAACGACGCAATGGCGTTCCTCCGCGCCTACGTTTCGCGCCGAGGGCGCAACGTGCAGGCCGCTCAGGATGCGGTGCTGAATTCCAAATCGTATACCGATCAGGAAGCGCTCAACCTGAAGCTGATCGATGTCATCGCTCCCGACATTCCTGCGCTTTTGGGCCATCTGAACGGCACCACGGTCACGCGCTTCAACGGAGCGAAGCAGGTGCTGCACACGCAGGATGCGGACGTCGAGGTGATGCCGCCAAGTACACGCGAGCGAATTCTAGGCGCGTTGACCGATCCCAATCTGGCGGTGATGCTGCTGATTCTCGGCGGCCTGCTGATCTATATGGAATTCAACGCGCCCGGCACCATTGTTCCCGGTGCGCTGGGGACTCTGCTCGTGTTGATTTCTCTCTTCGCGCTGAACCTGCTGCCGCTGCAATACACGGCGGTGGGATTTCTTGTTGGCGCGCTTGTCTTGTTTGTTCTGGACATAAAGTTTACGACCCATGGGATTCTCGGGCTGGCTGCGATCGGCTGTCTTGTCTTCGGTCTGCTCACGCTGGTCAATGGGCCGATTCCGGAGATGCGCGTGCGGCTGGGAACCGCGCTTGGCGCGGGCATCGGCTTTGGCTTGATAACTATCTTCCTCACCACCATCGCCGTGCGTGCTCGTCGCAACAAGGTGCAAACCGGGGGAGAGGCGCTTTTGGGAACCATTGCGGTGGCACAAACCGCATTGAATCCGAACGGACAGGTGCTGGTGCGCGGGGAACTTTGGCAGGCGCATTCCCGCGATGCGGTCGCCGCCGGCGAGCCTGTCCTCATCCGCGACCGCAAAGGACTTCTGCTGGAAGTCGAACGTGACCGGCAAGGTTCCTGAATGCCGTTTCGCGCCCGTTTGGCGCGCTGTCCATGCTATACAACCTAAGGCGAGTGTTCCATGCTCGGGGAGAGTTGAACATGCCATCCACAGCAGTTTTGGTCGTCATCGTCATCGTGGCGTTCTACCTGTTTAGTTCCATCAAGATTTTGAAAGAGTACGAGCGCGGCGTGATCTTCCGCCTGGGTCGTCTGCTCAGTTCTCCCAAAGGCCCTGGGATCGTTCTCGTCTTTCGGCCATTCGATCAGATTGTGCGCATCTCTCTGCGCCAGGAGGCGATGGAAGTTCCGGCCCAGGACATCATCACTCGCGACAACGTCACGCTGAAAGTCAATGCGGTGATTACGCTGCGCGTGATCGATGCCGCCAAGGCTGTGGTGGAAGTATCGAACTACGTGTATCAAACATCGCAGTTTGCGCAGACGACGCTGCGATCGGTGTTGGGCGAGGTGGAACTGGACGAGTTGCTGGCGCATCGCGAGAAACTGAATTTAAAAATCCAGACCATCATTGACCAGCACACCTCACCCTACGGACTGAAAGTTGTCAGCGTGGAAGTGAAGCAGGTGGATCTGCCGGAGTCGATGTTGCGCGCCATGGCCCGCCAGGCCGAAGCAGAGCGCGAGAAGCGCGCCAAGATCATCAACGCGGAAGGCGAGTTCAACGCGGCGCAGCGTCTGGTAGAGGCGGCAACGCTTCTGGCGCAGCAGCCCATCACCATGCAATTGCGCTACCTGCAAACGCTCAGTGAAATCGGCGCGGAGAAAAATACCACCATCGTATTTCCGCTGCCGCTGGAACTGGTCTCGCTGCTGAAGCAAGTCGGCCAAGCGGTCCAACCTAAACCTGGCGGAGATGTCCAGCAATGACGGCCTTGTTTGAAGAGAATATCGATGTTCACGATCCGGTGGAAGTGCACTGGAGTACCAGCACCATCCTTGCAATCTTCTTTGCTGCTTCCTTGGTCTCGGCAGTGTTTTTTGGTCTCGGTTACTCCTTCGGCGGAGCCGGGACCTCAAAGCGCTCGCTTTCCATCAACTCGGATTCGAAGAACGACGGCGCGACGGGATCAGTTGTTTTACCCGCGCTGGCCAGCCCGTCCGATGTCTCAAGTAAGCCCTCCCCCATCGTCGCAACTGTAGCCGACAACGCCAATGCGCACCCTGCCGAGAATGCTCCATCGATGCCTGCGGCGGCGTTGCGTCCAGTTGCGGCGACGCCCATCAACCATGTGGCGGCTCAAATTGTCGAGAAAAAGATAATGCCCGCACCTGCTGCTCCGCATGAAAATCCGGCCACCAACACAAAGAGCAGCTCTCACATCATGGTTCAAGTGGGGGCCATCGGCGATCGCAAAGATGCCGAGAGACTGGTGGCTGAACTGCGCAAGAAGGGTTTCCACGCGGAAATCTATCCGGAGAAACATGACAAGTTCCTCCACGTGCAGATCGGTCCGTTTAAGGATGCTGCACAAGCGCAATCCAAGCGACATCAGGTGATGGCCAGCGGTTTCCACGCCATCCTGAAGAGTTCGTCTTAGGCGCTTCTTACTGTTTGCGTAAACCGCTTTAGCCGCGCATCCATTCCGGCAAACCCGAGGCAATGGACTCGCGCACAGCATCGATTAGCTCTTCCCTTGTTGAGAAATCCGCAGCCAAGAGAGGCGGATGGAGTTGAATGTGTGCCACTCCGGGGAAAATTCGCAGACTGCCCTTTCGCATCATGGTTTCTGTGCCATGGATTGACACTGGGACAATGGGCGCGCCGGTTTGCTGGGCCAGGTAAAAGGGGCCCTTCTTAAAGGGAAGCAGTTTCCCGGTACGCGAGCGTGTTCCCTCTGGAAAGGCCGTGAGATGCACGCCGGAGGCGAGAACTTTGGCGGCGCTGTCGATGCTCTCCCGCGCATCCTCACGGTTTCCACGACGTTCCACCGGCACAAAATCCGCCATCCGCATCGCCATCCCGACAACCGGAATTTTCATCAGTGTCTTCTTCAGGAAGACTGCGGAGCGTCCGGGGATCAGCGGCATAAATAAGGGCGGGTCAAGATTGGAAGCATGGTTCGCCATAAAGATGCATGCCTGACCCGATGGAATATTCTCGAAACCTTTGGCCTCAATGCGAATACCTCCTAGGCGAAGGCCGGACGAAGCAATCCACATCGAAAAGCGGTAGAGAAATGTCACGTCGCCTGTAATCCAGGTCCACGGAAAGCCGAGCAGCGCGCCGATAGGAATCAGGATCACGTAGTAGAGCAGGATTGTCAGCGCGGAAATCATGGGGCCACAGCGCGACCCTGCCCGCTGCGAAGAGTCTCTGGAAGTTTTCGATAAATTCCATCGAAGCCGCCATTGGAAAGGATCGCGACGACGTCTCCCGATTTCACATTCGCCGTAAGATGGCCGATGATTGTTGCTACGTCCGGCAACTGTCGCGCAGAACATCCGCGTGTCTGAAGCGCCTGCACGATGCGTTCCGGATGCAGGATCTGATCCGCTGGAATATTCGTTGCCTGGAACACCGCGGCCAGAACAACTTCATCTGCCAGAGAGAGACTCTCGGTCAGTTCCCGCTCAAATACATTGCGACGCAGCGTATTCGAGCGCGGTTCCACTACGGCCCAAAGCCGCGATGCCGGATATCGCAGGCGCAGGGCGCGCAGAGTTTCTCGAATCGCCGTGGGATGGTGCGCGAAGTCATCGATGATCGTAATGCCGTCGATCTCAGCGATGACTTCCAGACGCCGCTTGACGCTGCGAAAAGATTGTAGCGCCGTCTGAATGTCTTCCGCTGGAATACCCTGGCCGGCCGCAAGCGCCGCCGCCGCCGTTGCGTTCAACACATTGTGTTCGCCAATCATCGGCATCTCTACCTGGAGCCACGGTTGCCCAGCACGTTCGATACGCCAATGGCTGGAGTTGCCCTGGATGGCAAGATCAACGATGCGCCAGGCTGAATCCTGCGCGAAACCATAGCGCTCCACGGCGCAGAAAGCGCGCGCGACGCATTCGGTCACATTTGCGGATCCATCAAAGGAGACGATGCGTCCTCGCCTCGGAACGAGATTCACCAAGCGTTTGAAAGCGGTTCTTACGGACTCCAGATCGGCATAAATGTCGGCGTGATCGAACTCGACATGGGTCAGGATCAACGCATCTGGAAAATAATGGAGGAACTTCGGGCCCTTGTCGAAGAAGGCCGTGTCGTACTCGTCACCCTCCAAAACAAAAGGCCGTGTTGGACGCAGGGCGAAACTGGAACCGAAGTTTTCCGCGATGCCGCCGATCAAAAACGAGGGAGCCAGCGATGGATTGTTGGTCGCGGCAGTTTCATAGATCCATGCCAGCATGCTGGTCGTCGTGGTCTTGCCATGCGTGCCAGCGATTACGAGCGATTCTCGCCCGACAAGAAACTCTTCATGAATCAGCTGCGCCAGTGAGCGAAAGGGAATGCGCTGGTCGAGTACATATTCCAGCTCCGGATTGCCGCGCGAAATCGCATTGCCAACGATGACAAGGTCGGGCCGAGGCGTCAAATGTTCTTCGGAAAAAGGTTGCCCGATGGGAATATGAAGCTGTTCCAACAGGTCCGACATGGGCGGGTACGCGGCTTTGTCCGAGCCGGTGACGCGCCATCCCTGCAACTGCAACATGCCGGCCAGCGACGCCATGGCGCTGCCGCAGATTCCAATCAAATGAACGTGCCGCGCCTGAGCGGCTTGTTCATTGCTGCCTGGCTGTTGGATTTCGCCCATCATGATCCTTGCTGGCACGTGACCGACGGCTCGAATCGCAGTGTCGGCGTATTCGTCAGGTCCAGTTCACTTTGGACGCCGATCGGAACCGTAATGTTCCGTTCGAGCACGTGGCCGGAACGCAGTCCGATCGCGACCGGGCCGGAGAAATCCGCCAGCACTCGCAGCAGCACGGAGTTCAGCAGTTCTTCCGCGCCGCCCGGCTGCTCGCAATCCATCATCGGGCCGAAGATAATGCCGCGCACGCCGGCAAGTTTGCCGGCAAGTCGCAACTGCAGCAGCATGCGGTCGATTTGATATGGCTTGACGCCAATGTCCTCCAGAAACAAGATCGTGCCTGCTGTCTGAATTTCGTACGGCGTTCCCAGAGAAGCGACCAGCATCGAAAGGCATCCGCCGTAGAATTTTCCCTGCGCGCGACCGGGTTTCAAGGTGCACAAGCCGGCTTCTGGCCCGAGTTGCCAGGGCCGGTCCTGCCGGAGAGCAGTCTGCCAGCTGACTGAATCGACGCCATTGGGTCGCGCGAAATCTCCGGCGGCCATCGGCCCGTGAAATACCGCCAGGCCTGTCCTGTCGTGGATGTGGGTCTCGAGGCTGGTGATGTCGCTGCAACCCACGAAGATTTTTGGATTGCGTCGAACCAGTTCCAGGTCCAGTCCGTCCAGCAATTCTGCCGATCCGTAACCGCCACGGTTACAAATAATCGCTTTGACCGATGCATCGGCGAACGCGCCGTGCAAATCTTCCAGCCGCTGCGCCGGCGTTCCAGCGGAATACTGTCCAAAGCGGGCGAGCGCGTGGGTTCCCAACTGTGGCTGGAGACCAAGTTTACGCAGTGAATCCATTCCCAGATGCACTTTGTTTGGATCAAACCAGCTTGCAGGCGAAACCAGTTGGACAATATCTTCCACACGTAGGGCGGACGGAAGAGTGGCAGGCTTCGAAGTCGAGCCTGGAGCTGTAGATTGCGCGGTCATACCAGCAAACATTCCCCTTGCGCGATGATCTCCGCCGGTCCTGTCAGTAGCAGGCTTGAGTCTTGTTTCGCCCACTCAACCCGTTGCTCGCCGCCTTCGGCAGCTACCGCCAGCTTTCGCGCGACGCCACGCAGTTCCATGCTCGCGGCAGCGGAGGCCGACGAGCCAGTGCCCGAAGAAAGAGTGGGCCCAACGCCCCGCTCAAAAATGCGGAATTCAATTCTATTTGTATCCGTAATACGCACAAATTCGACGTTGGTGCTTCTAGGGAAGTCCGGATGGACGCAGATTTCTGCTCCAACCTGCTGCCAAGGGCGCCCTGCACACGCGAAATCCGGCCCATCTACAAAGGTAACAAAATGTGGATTGCCGATCGAGACATCCGCGCCAACGATGGAAGTCCCATCTTTTAGCGTAACCGTGTGAGGCTTCAGCGTTGGAATCCCCATTTCAGTGGAGACAAGATATCTCGGAGCATCACGCTGTAGGATTCGGCAGCGTCGCAATCCAGCGTGGGTGCGGATAGAAAACTCACCGGCGTCGTCCTCCTGGGCCAGATATGCGGCCACGCACCGCGTACCGTTCCCGGAGATTTCTCCCTCCGAGCCATCCGCATTGAACAGTCGAATAGAATATCCGCCATTGTCGCCAAGAGTGAGATATTCGACACCGTCTGCGCCAACGCCCGTATTGCGCGCGCATAAGGTGCGAGCTACTTCTCCGCGAAGGCTTTCCTCAACCGGTTCGTCGACGATAAGAAAATCGTTTCCGCAGGCGTGCGCTTTTACGAATCGGATCACTGGGCTTCCTCAATCAGGGTTGCGTTATGCGATGTATTGGCAACATATCGCCGGTCCACTATTGTGTAATTTCCGCTAAGGACACGCGAAATGGCTTCGGGGTAGGCAACATGCTCTTGCTCCAGGATGCGTGCGGAAAGGGCCGCTTCGTCATCGCCCTCCAGCACCGGAACAGCGCGCTGCAACACGATCACTCCATGGTCCAGTTGTTCATCCACAAAATGCACGGTGCAGCCTGTGATGGCAACCCCATAGCGGAGCGCTTGCAACTGCGCATCCAGGCCCGGAAACGCCGGCAGCAGCGAAGGGTGAATGTTCAAAATTGCTTGGGGATACGCGGCCACAAACTCCGGCGACAGCAGGCGCATGTATCCAGCCAGACAGACCAGCGCCACGCCATGCTCGCGAAGGCAAGCGACAATCTCGGCATCCTGCTCGGCACGCTTCCGTCCGCGGGCCTCAATCACCCGTGTTGCCAGCCCTCGCGTATTGGCGGCGGCAATCCCGGCGGCTTCGGCGCGATTGGAAATCACAATGGAAATTTCTGCGTTCGTGATTCGGCCACGGTCGATGGCATCGGCAATCGCCAGGAAATTGGAACCACGACCGGAAAGAAGAATGCCGAGACGCTTCATGTGGGTAGGGGCCTGTTCACGCTACTGAGGTGGATGGCGTTGCGAGGGAAAATCCGGTCAGACGAAGCCGCGTCCGAAGGCTGTTGCGGGTCCACCGTCGAGGGCGAGAATGAAGTATGGCCGGATTTTCGCCGCAACCCCAAGGGCCGGAGCCAATTCTACCGATTTCGTTGTCGCTCGTCGCTAGCAGACACCCGGTATGCGTCACTCCTCACTCCTCACTCCTCACTCCTAGAGCGGATTGATGGTTAATGTAGCCAGATTTCAAATGGAGTCATTCTGAACGGGGGGGCGGTCGCCTAGGCGACGCGACCGGAGTGAAGAATCCAGACAATGTGCGCCTGGTACGTGCCGCCATTACCCTCTGGATTCTTCGCTTCGCTCAGAATGACTCATCCCCGAAATGATTACACCAACTGTAAATCCGCGTTAGAACTCGTAAAAATTGGCTCTCGGCGCCACCGCCTCGGTAGCGTGAGCAGGCCCTAGTTGTACAGCACCCGGCGGTCGCCCTTAATGACTTTGCCAATCACGGCATGAGGCTCGTTGGCGCGGTCCAATAGCGCTTTCACGCGCTTGTACTTCTCCACCGGAACAACGCAGATCAGCCCGATGCCCATGTTGAAGGTTCGCAACATTTCGTCGCGTTCCACATTGCCAAGCGACTGCAAGTGATCGAAAATTGGCAACACCGGCCACGAACCGAATTCAACGCTGGCGGAAACATGCTTGGGAAGGATGCGCGGCAAATTTTCCGTGATTCCGCCGCCGGTAATGTGCGCCATACCCGTAACCAGGTCGGCTGCGGTCAACTTGCGAATGATGCTGAGATAGCTGCGATGTGTCTTCATCAACGCAATGCCGGCCTTTTCGTGCAGTTCGTTCACGTATTGGTCCGGCGTGTACTTGGCCACCTGAAAAAACAGCTTTCGCGCGAGCGAGTATCCATTGGTGTGCAGCCCCGTGGAAGGCAGGCCGACCAGCAAATCGCCCGGTCGAATCGCGGTGCCCGTAATAATCTTTTCCCGCTCCACCACGCCGACGATAAATCCCGCGAGGTCATATTCTCCATTGTGATAAAACCCGGGCATCTGCGCGGTTTCTCCGCCGATCAGGGCACAGCCATTGGCGCGGCAGGCATCGGCCATGCCGGAAACTACTTTCTCCGCCACATCGCCGTCCAACTCGCTGGACGCCAGATAATCCATGAAAAACAGCGGCGTCGCCGCCTGCACGGCAATGTCATTGACGCAATGGTTCACCAGGTCCGCGCCGACGGTGTGGTGCATATTCATCTGGAACGCAATTTTCAGCTTGGTTCCCACCCCGTCTGCACTGGAAACGAGGACTGGATTTTTGTAACGCGTTGTGTCCAGTTTGAACAGGCCGCCAAAGCCGCCAATCTCGCTCAGCACCTGTTTGTTGAAGGTTCGCTGGGCAAGGTATTTGATGCGCTGCTTGGTACGGTCGCCGCTGGAAATGTCCACGCCTGCATCGGCGTACGTAATCGCGGGGGTAGGCTTGGATGAAGACTTACTGGGCACTGGCGTCGCGTTCCGGGGATGAAGGATGTCGGCGGGAAATGTTCTGAAACCGTATAACCCTCTCGCCCGAACTCGACGGAATATGGGCAGGCGAAGTCACGGAACACAACCATACCGGGAAGGTTCAGTGTAGCATCGCAGACTGTTCTCTTCGGAATTTCGCGCCTCCTCCTATACTGAATATCAATGAGTCACACTTTGCGCAGCATGCAGCTTTCCCGCCAACTGCAACAGCGGGCCGAAACTCTGTTGCCGGGAGGCGTCGATTCGCCGGTGCGTGCGTTTCGCGCGGTCGGCGGAGAGCCGCCATTTGTCGTCCGCGCCGAGGGCGCCTATTTGTGGGATGCCGATGGCAACCGCTATCTGGACTACTTCGGCTCCTGGGGGCCCATGATTCTCGGCCACGCCGCTCGGCAAGTCGTGCGCGCAGTGCAGGAGGCCGCTGCCAGGGGCGTGAGTTTTGGTGCTTCCACCCCCACCGAGGCAGATCTTGCCGAGATGGTGCGTCGTGCTTTTCCCTCCGTCGAAATGCTGCGGTTTGTCAGCTCCGGAACCGAAGCGACCATGTCGGCGATCCGACTGGCCCGCGCCTTCACCCGTCGCAAGTACTTCATCAAATTCGAAGGCTGCTACCACGGCCACTCCGACGCGCTGCTGGTCAAGGCCGGCTCCGGCATCGCGACCCTGGGCATTCCCGGCTCTGCCGGCGTGCCGGAGGAAACGATTCAGCACACCTTGGCGCTGCCTTACAACAACATCGCCGCTGTCGAGGAAGCCTTCGCGCGCTACAAGGATCAGATCGCCTGCATCATTGTCGAGCCAGTGGTCGGCAATGCAGGCTGCATTCCACCGAATCCCGGATATCTGCAAGCGTTGCGGGCGATCACGGAGCGAGAAGGCACAGTCCTGATTTTCGATGAAGTGATGACGGGCTTTCGACTGGCGCTGGGCGGGGCGCAAGAACGCTACTGCATCCAGCCGGACATGACCTGCCTGGGAAAGATTTTAGGCGGCGGCCTGCCGTGTGGCGCTTTCGGCGGCCGCGCAGACATCATGCAAATGCTGGCGCCGTTGGGCCCGGTCTATCAGGCCGGAACGCTCAGCGGCAATCCGCTGGCCATGGCGGCGGGAATTGCCACGGTTGGAACTCTCATCGAAAACCGCGAGACGGTCTATCCGCGGCTGGAAAATGTCTCCGCCGCAGTGGCCGACGGCGTGGCTAAAATCGCGCGCGAGGCCGGAGTTCTCCTGACGACCAACCGTGTCGGTTCCATGTTTACGTGGTTTTTTACGGGCGAGGCGGTCACAGATTACGACAGTGCCTCGCGATCCAATACCAAGCAATTCGCCGCCTTTCACCGCGCCATGCTGGAGGCAGGCGTGTGGCTGCCGCCGTCGCAGTTTGAGGCGGCATTTCTCGGCCTCGCGCATGGAGAAGAAGAGACTCGCGCCACGCTTGCCGCTGCGAAAGAGGCCATGAACAGAGTGGCTGCGCTGGAAACGCGTTAGAGGCGATTCTTCTGCGGTTGCCGGGCAGAACCAGGTTTACACCCACGCCTCTGGCGTAACAAACTCGCAGACTTCGCCGCGCCGGGCGAATTCAATTTTCCAGTGTTGAATTAGTCGCTCGGTTGCGGCGATGGTGTGGCTGCGGTCCTGCCCCAGCCCCGCTTGTCCGCCATCGTGCAGCAGCGCATTGGTGGCGTATCCTTGCCGAAAATACCTGCGAAAGCTGCGCAGAATATTTCTCTCCACTGCATCCGGCGTGGTCGGCTTCCAGTCGTAGCCCATGGCGTTCCACAGCACCGGCGTCAGGCCCAGCTCGCGAGCGGCGCGCAGCACGTCGGGCCGGCGTCCGCCGTGGGGTGGACGAAACCAGTGGACTGCGGTGCCCAGCGCATCTTCCAATGCCGCATTGCAGTCGCGCAACTCCTGCCGGACGATGTGCGGCGGCCGAATCAGCAACAGCGGATGCGTCATGGTGTGGTTGCCGATCAAATGCCCGGCGGCAGCCACGGCGCGGGCAATCTCCGGGCGCTGACGGACGAAGCGGCCAATCATGAAGAAGGTTGCGCGGACACCGTGCTTCGCCAGTACCTCCAGCAGCCGGAAGGTGTCGGGATCGTTGGGGCCGTCGTCGTACGTCAGGGCAATTTGCCGGGGTTTTCTGGCAGCCACAACGCACCGGCCAAAGATTTGTGAGGTTGGCCACATGCCCGCGTAGGCGTAGGCTCCCGCAGCCAGGACGCCAGCCGCCACAGCAGCCACGGCAATCGCTCCTGCGCTGGGAGGCGCGGGCCGCTTGGCAGCCGTATCAGCCGTTTGCTCAGGCACGGGAAGGGTGAGAATTTTCGGCGGAGTCATCGCGTTTGAGTGTATCGGAACCGGTCTGACGGGGTATCCGCAAAGTATCGATTTGTGGCTTGCCGAGTCGCCCGGCGCGTGCTATCTTCGATTTTCATTCGCTTTTACTACGAAGGGAATTCGCCATGGCAAAATTATTTGAGAACCCACGCTTCATCGCAATTGAGGGCCCGATTCGCGCCGGCAAGTCCACGCTGGCCACGCTGCTGGCCCAGGAAATCGGCGCCACTCGCATTGTCGAGCCGCAGCAGAACCCCTTCCTATCGCAATTCTATCGCGGAGAGAACAGCGCCGCCTTCCCGGCGCAGATGTGGTTCCTGATGTCGCGGTATGAGCAGCTATGCGCCGCTGCGGAACGCGACGCCAGGACGGGCAAGTCGGCTCCCATGGTGGCCGACTACATCTTCGAAAAAGACAAGATCTTCGCCTGCCTCAACCTCAGCGACGATGAACTGGCGCTGTACGAGCGACAGTTTCAGTATTTCCGCGACCAACTGCCGACACCCGACCTGGTGATTTATTTGCAGGCCTCGCCCAAGGTGCTGCGGACGCGGCTGGCACGCAAAGGCGTGCCCGAGGAGCAGGCGATTTCCGGTCGCTATCTGGAGCAGGTCACGGAAGCCTACGAACATTTCTTCTTCCACTACACCGCCAGCGATTTGCTGATCGTGAACACGGACGACATCGACTTTGTCCGAAACAACCAGGACCTGCAAACCCTGCTGCGGCGGCTGAAGGAGCCGGTACGCGGCACGCAATACTTTCTGCCGCTCGGTGGTGGGGAGAAAGGCGGCCCGCTCAGCCCTCTCCGCACGCTTCGCTCCCAAGGCGCGTCGTTGCGGTCTTTGGTGTCGATGTCCAGGTCGGTCTTCGGCTCACAGGGTATGGCGAAAGAGTCGCCGCGCACCGCACTTGCCTCACCGCGCACGCTGACTCCCGCGCTGCGCTCTTTTTCGCTGCGGTCCGTGTCGCCCGCTGTGCGCTCGCTTACCTGGAGCTTCGCTCCCGGCATTGTCCAAGCCGCCCAACGCCTCTGCCGGTAGGTAGCAAGAGAATTCGTCTGCGTCAAAATGGGCAGGCCAGTCGAGCGAGATAGAGAATGCGTACGAAGATAGAAAGAGGGTCCTCGCGGGAGAGAAGCATCGGGTAGGATGGGGAATGTTGCCTGTTGCAGGGCGGGCCCCCAACTATGCGAGCGCTGATCCTTTCTGACATTCACGCCAACATCGACGCCCTGGACGCGGTTCTGGCGGCGGCGCCGCAGTACGACGTTGTCTGGAACCTGGGCGATGTGGTCGGCTACAACGCGGCGCCGGAAGCTGTGATCGAGCGGGCGCGCAGCCTGGGCAGCCTGTTTGTTCGCGGAAACCACGACCGCGCCTGCGCCGGGCTGACCGGAGCGGAAAACTTCAATCCAGTGGCTTTTCGGGCCGTGGAATGGACCCTACGGCAGTTGGGTCCCGAATCACTCCAATGGCTGAAGGAAATGCCAGTCGGCCCCATTCAACCTGTCCCTGAGCAGGTGAGCTGCGTGCATGGCTCGCTGCTGGATGAGGACGAATACCTGCTCTCCGCCGAGGACGCGGAAGGGCAACTGGCGCGCGCGCGCACGCCAATTACATTCTTCGGCCACACGCATGTGCA
>JAJZCA010000397.1 GCA_021798735.1 Acidobacteriota bacterium
CGCGTTCCGTTGTCGAACTGCAAGCTCCCAGGTGAATCAGGGCATCTATCTCAGCAACTTTTCCGTTCTCCACACTCGTTAGAAATTCATCCGGATCGAGAACGTCCTCATACTGAAGACCCAGTAAGTTGCGCCACTTTTCATGGCAGCCCATGCTGTCCACCAGCAGAAGATTGTCGTAGCCGCGAATGTTCAACTCCGCAACCGCATTGCGGCCTATAAACCCGCCGGCTCCAGTGACGACTATCGGCTTCTTCATTCCGCCTCATCCTTTGCGCGGGCCTGCAAAATACGCTGGATCGTGTTTGTTGTGGAACGCCCTTCCACCATATCGGCCAGAACGACCCTTCCGCCGTTGGCCTCCACCACGTCGCGGCCACTTACATAATGGGCCCAGTCGCTTCCTTTCACCAGCACCTGAGGCAATATTTTTGCGATCACGTCCTTAGGTTCTTTATCCCCAAATAAAACGACGTAATCGACAGCTCGCAACGATCCCAGCACAAACGCTCGGTCCTGTTCAGAATTGATCGGCCGATTGTCGCCCTTGTTCGCCTTTACCGACGCATCGGTGTTCAAGCCGACAACCAGTGCGTCACCCTGGTTGCGAGCAAACGTCAGATACGTCACGTGACCGCGATGCAGAATGTCAAAGCATCCATTCGTGAATACAAGTTTCTTGCCCTGTGCAACCAGCTTGTCGCGCTCCACCCGCATTTCCTCGACGGTCACGACCTTCGGACTGTCAATTTGCATCTCGCTCCTCCACCCGTCGACCAATCCATCGTCGCGACTGCATTACGCCAGCCGCATCGCCTTCAACAGTGCTGAAAACTGGCTGAAATCCGGCACAATCAGGTTGGCCCCTGCCTGGATGAGTCGCGATCGCTTCTTGACGTTCCATCCGAATCTGCGCACCTCGTCACTGGCAACACCGATCGCAAATCCCCCGCTCTTTCGCGTCTCTCTCATTTCCACAGGCCCGTCTCCAAGGGTAGCAAACTGATGGCCCGCGAGCCGGTTCTCACGGATGATCTGATCGACAACCAGTTTTTTTGCCTCAACTGTAATGTCTCCGACCGCCCCGAAGATTCTGCCTTCAAACAGGTCCGCATATCCCAATGCCTTCGCCTCGGAAACCACATCGGCCTGGTCCGTCCCGCTGGCCAGGTAGAGTTTGATTCCGCGCCGATGCAGTTCCTGCAACAGCAACATGGCATTCTTCATCTGAAAATCGGATGGGGCCAGTTCTCCCGCGTTCAACTTTTTCATGCGCTTCCCGATCATCGCGAGAAGCTGCTGGTTAAAAATGTTCTTGTACCCATGTTCATCTAAAATTTCGCCCTCATCCACGAAACCCGCCTGCTGCACCAACGCAACCAGTCCCTTCATCTGCACCAAGGTCTGCACTCCGGTCGTGCGGTCGATAAATCGGCGGACTTCCGCCGTGACCTCCTCCATCAGCGCCGGCTCGAAAGCCTCATATCGAGGACCTAAAACCGCCCGCACCATCATCGGTTCCATGATCTTTTCCCACCCCTCGCGCAGCGTAGAAAGCGTACCGTCGTGGTCAAAGATACAGTGTTCAATCTGCAGGTCAGTCGGCGATTCACCCACCGCTTCAATCTCGGTTCCTTCGATATAGCGTGCCAGATGAAGGGTGTCCGCCAACTCCCGCTCAAAAACATAGTCCGGCTCTGGACCCACCGCTAGAATCTCCGCCTGTGTGGCCGTGCCAGTGGTACGGAGTTTTCTTACCGTGATCGAGGCTGCAAGGTTTGCCAGTTTGGCGGCAGTCCAAGTATCCTGGCGGCTACCCAGGGCCGCGGCGATCGCTGCCACCACGGTATCTCCCGCACCGACCGGATCCGTTTTTTCTATGACTTGAATGCCGAAAACCTCGTGCACAACCTCGCCGTCCGCAACTAGAATGCCCCGATCTCCGCGCGTGAGAAATGTAGGCTGTCCCGTTCTTTGCGAAATTCGAAACGCAAAACTCTTTGCTTTCTCCGTCGAAACAGAGTTTCCAACAGGATCACCCAGGAACCGCGCTGCCTCCTGAACATTCAGCTTCAACGCTGCACCCCGATACAGATCTGCGCGATGGCGCGCATCCACCACAAAACGCGTTTTCGGATACCGCGCAATCACCGCATTGATGCGTTCAATGACCGGAAGACAGCTGACACCCGTGGGAATTTGCTGGTTAAGAACAATAACGTCATTCTCCGAAGCGGCTTGATCGAGCGCAGCAATCAGCGCATCGATCGCTCTCTCCGTCAACACGTTGAAAGCGCCGAAATCAATCCGGCTCTCTTCCTGATTTCCGATCCAGGGCTTGGCATAAACCATAGTCTGCCATCCAGGATCGACCACCATTTTGTCGCAAGTCCCCGCACCGCATTCACGCAGCAACCGCACGAGTTCCACGCCGAAAGGGTCCGTGCCCACCACGCCAATGGCCTGCACCTGCCCCACGCCCAGATCGATCAGGTTGGCGACGACATTCCCGGCGCCTCCCAGCGTGTACTTCTGACTGCGCACTCGTCGTACTGGCAATCCAGTCTCGAGAGAGGTCTCCGTCTCCTGTGTGTCTAGCCGCCAATACGCATCCAGGCAAAAGTCTCCCAACACCGCCGCACGAAGCCTGGACAGCGGAGCCAGAGCCAGCTCAAGCCAGGAAGGCTCTTTTGAAACTTCGATCACTGTTTTCATTTCATCTGCTAAGTTTTCAGCCGAATCTACTGCCGCGCCGCAGCCATGGATACGATTGTTCCACCACGCCCAGGCAGTTGCGGATCTCATCCACCGTCGTTTACCGCTACAAACTTAAAGAAAGGCTTGGGCCTTCATTTTTCTCGAAGCGTTCTGACATACCATGGCAACAATGGGGCGTCCTTATACAGCTTCAACATCAGCGCCATGCATCGCGCAGGGAACAATTGTAAGCTATATTTAGCATTCCCCATGGGCAGCAGGGCACGCACACGGTGGGAGCAAAACCAACCTACTATTCAGAATTTTGCTTGTCAACATGAATCGAATCGTTATGATCGGAAGCGAGAGGCATGTCCGTGTTGCTGCA
>JAJZCA010000398.1 GCA_021798735.1 Acidobacteriota bacterium
GGCACCGGGGCTGGCCGCGCAGGAAACCATCAAGGTGATTCATTCGCCGCGATTCATGCGCGAGGGCCGGGCAACGGAAGGCTCGATCCGCGACAACCCGCTGCATGCGGAGCTGCTGGAAGTGGCGCGCATGGCGCGTCACGATTTTATGCTGGACGTGACGTTGACCAAGACGCGGGAGATTTCCGGCGTGTTTGCCGGGGAGCCGGTCGCGGCGCACGCGGCGGGAGTGGAGTTTCTGCAGGTCTCGTCCATCGAATATCTGCTGGAGCATGTGGATGCGGTGATCACGACGGCGGCCGGCTATCCGCTGGATTTGACGTTCTATCAGACCATCAAGGGCGTCACTGCAGTGCAGCATATTTTGAAGCCAGGCGGAAAGATTCTGATCCTGAGCGAATGCGCGGAAGGCGTCGGCTCGGCGGAATTTGCGAAGATGATGCGCGGATACAGGGGACCGCGGGCGTTTCTGGATGCCATTGAGCACACGCCGGTGGAGGTGGATCAGTGGCAACTGGAAAAGTTGGCGCTGGTGGGATTGAAACATGAGGTTCTGCTCTATGCGCCGGGAATTTCCAGCGAGGACCTGGGCGCGCTGGGGGCAAACTCCTTTGAAAGCACAGACGCGGCGGTGGTCAAGCTGCTGCGCGGATTGCCTAAGAATGCCCGCGTCGCGGTGGTTCCCGACGGGCCGTATGCGTATGCGCGGGTGAAGGAATAAGCGCCCTCTCCAGGCGTTCGCGATGATCCGAAGGCAGGCCCATGCGTGCCAAAATGAATCCCGGAATTTAGTGATTGCAAACTGTGACGCGGGACTGTGTTGTGCCGGATCGAGTCCGGCTGCAGCACAGGACCAAACGACCGGAGCTGCGCCTCCGCCGAATGTACTGGTCATCGAGCGGGAGTTTCTTAAACCGGGGAAAGCCGGAACCCTGCATGAGAAGAGCGAGAGCGCATTTATGCAGGCGATGAGCCAGGCCAACAGCTCAGAACATTACATCGCTATGAATTCGCTTTCGGGTCGATCGCGGGCCCTGTTCTTTCTAGGCTACGATTCCTTCGCGGACTGGGAGAAAGACAATGACGCAATGCAGAAGAGTCCGACGTTTGCATCGGCCTTCGATCAAGCCCAGGAAGCGGATGGAAAACTGCTGCAGTCGTTCGATACCGGCGTCTTCGTCTACCAGCCGGACAAGAGCGTTGGGGCGCCGATCAACATCGGGGCATTTAAATATCTGGAAATCACCCTGATCACGATTCGCCCGGGACATGGAGAGGAATGGGACGAGCTGGCAAAATTACATGACAGTATCTTTAGCAGCGCGCCGCATGCGGGCTGGGCCATGTATGAGAGATGGTTTGGAGATGGTAGCGGGGACGAGTACATTGCGCTGCACGCCATGCGGTCTTTCGCCGAGATGGATGAGAGTAGGGCAGCCGATAAGAAAATCTGGGCCTCGGTAAGCGCGGACCAGAAAAAGAAGATGGGAGACCTTGAGTCGTCCTGCTTTGAGTCGATACAGACGAACCTGTTCGCGTTCAGTCCGAAGATGAGCTACGTTTCCGACAAATGGCGGAAGGCCGATCCAGATTTTTGGGGACCAAAGTAAACTCAGTCGATAGGAAGGCAATACCTGGGCGGGTGGAGCGGGACTTCATCCGCCCAAACATTTTGAAGCGCAGGCGACCCATTCGATGACGCCAGAAAAATCCGCGCTCGGGAACCAGACGCGGCGTTGCGCGCGGACGAAAAGCTGAAGCGCGTCATCGGACCATGGGGACTGGGGATGACCGCTCTCAACATTGCCGTAGGAGTGGGAATTTTCGTGGTGCCGGCATTCGTTGCGGCCATCCTGGGAGACCTGCGGCGATTCTCGCCTACCTGATCTGCGGGCTGGCTGTGACGCTGGTGTTGACCTGTTATATCGAGATTGGAAGCTTCCTTACGCGCTCCGGAGGCGGAGTCGCGTACGTCGACGAAGAGACCTTCGGGCCGTTGATGGGCTTTCTTGCCTGGGTGGTGTATTCGGTCGGATATGAGGTGGTTGCGTGCTCGGCGCTCGCGGCTGCCTTGCTGGGCTCGCTGGCTTTTTGGGTGCCCGTGCTGGGTCATGACGCGCCGCGCGTGTTCTTTCTAGCAGCGAAAGACGGCATGCTCCCGGCAGCTCTGGCCCGAGTCCATCCGCGATTTCGCACACCCCACATTGCGATACTTACGGTGGCCGGCCTGATGTTTTTGCTGGCGGCAGCGGGAGGATTCAAGCATCTTGCCGTACTGTCCAGCGCGTCGATTTTGTGCGTCTACCTGGCCATCTGCTTGGGCGCATTGAAGCTGCGCTATACGCGCAAGCGCAGACCCGGCGGCCCGTTGGTTGGCTTCTTGGATCTGCGGTCGTGATTTGGCTGCTCTCTCACTCCACAAAAGTGGAGGTCGCAGCGCTGTTGGGAACGCTGGCGATTGCGATTGCGTACTTTTTTGCGCGGCGGTGGTACTTGAAGCGACGAAGAAGAGGGACCAATTGAGGTTGACTTGTCGCGTCGCGCCTATGCGACGCTATGAGCGATCCGCGTATTGACGCTTGGTATCGGCGTCGATCTGATCGGCAGGGACAAGACGATAGTGACGCTCTTCGACGATCAGCACACGCCCTGTTTCAACGGTCAATTCGAAGAGGGCGATGACGTTGTCCTCCATAAATTGCGCGGACACTGGCCGGCAAATCAAGTCCGGAAATTTGGCTTCGCAGCATGCGATGTCCTGCGTGGTCTGTACCGGCGAAAGCTTGTCTGAGCCGCCTTTCGCCTGTACCGGAATCACATAATGGGCGCCATTCCGATTGAGTCCGACATAAATCTCGTCGATTTCGATCTGCCCCATGCCCTTCACGTGGGTACGAAGGTGGTTCTGTAGAGAATACGTCGTCAGTCCAAGAAAAATATCGACCAGGCGGTTGTATCCAGGGCAATCGCATTTGAAATTCAGTAGAACCAGGGTTGGTACTTGCGGCAGCCATTGAGAGGGCTGAGGTTTCTTGCAGGAGGATTTAATGTCCCGCCAAGAAACCCTGGAGCAGTTTGGAGCCT
>JAJZCA010000036.1 GCA_021798735.1 Acidobacteriota bacterium
GACTGAACCTGACGGTGCGGCAGGGTGAGATGATCGCGATTGTTGGCGAGTCGGGTGCGGGCAAAAGTACTTTGCTACATCTGCTGGCGGCGCTTGATCGCCCCTCTGCTGGTGACGTATACTTCGCCTCAACCTGGCTGGGAAAATTGACTGCAGGAGAGGCGGCCACCTTTCGCAACCGCGAAATTGGCTATGTGTGGCAACTGCACTATCTGTTGCCGGAATTTACGGCCCTGGAGAATGTGGCGATGCCGCTGCTCGCACGGGAAGAACCAAAACCGTCCGCCTTTGTGAAAGCGCGGGAACTGTTGCGCGAAGTAGGACTGGAAGCCAGGGTGAACCACCTTGCCGGGGAGCTTTCCGGCGGGGAACAACAGCGCGTTTCGCTGGCACGGGCGTTGGTCACCCAACCCCGCCTGTTGCTGGCCGACGAGCCAACGGGCAACCTCGACAACCGTACGGCCGAAGCCGTGTTTGGCCTGCTGGAACGGCTGCACACGACGCATCGGCTGACCTCCATCCTCGTCACCCACAACATGGCAATGGCAAAACGTTGTGGACGCACGCTCCGGCTGCACGAAGGCCGGTTGCACGAAGTTTGGCTGCACTCGAGCGAGTCGGAAGAGGCATCCGCAGAGGGTCGCATTGCATCCTCCGATGCGCCGGGGCATCCAATTGTTCGTACCGCAGTTCCGGGCGCAAACCGCACCGGAACGGCATGAGCCAAGGGGGGAATATGTTCGAACGGTACACGGAGAAAGCGCGGCGCGTGATTTTTTTCGCGCGCTACGAGGCCAGCCAGTTTGGCTCGCCGTACATTGAAACGGAACACCTGCTGCTTGGACTCTTGCGCGAGGACAAGGCGTTGAGCAATCGCTTTCTGCGCTCCCATGCCTCGGTGGAATCGATTCGCAAACAGATTGAGGCGCATACTACGATTCGCGAGAAAGTTTCGACCTCGGTGGATCTGCCGCTGTCGAATGAATGCAAACGAGTGCTGGCGTATGCCGCGGAAGAAGCGGAGCGGCTGTCGAATAAACACATTGGCACCGAGCATCTGCTGCTGGGGTTGCTGCGCGAAGAAAAATGCTTTGCTTCAGAGATTTTGCTGGAGCGCGGGCTGAGGCTTTCCACGGTTCGCGATGAACTGGCGAAGACCACGCAGGAGCGTGCTCCGCAGGCGGCGCGCAGTCGTGAATCGAGCATTCTGGCGGAATTTTCGCGCGACCTGACGCAGGCGGCGCTGGACAATCAACTGGACCCGCTGGTGGGACGCGACGCGGAAGTGGATCGCGTGATCCAGATCCTTTGCCGGCGCACGAAGAACAATCCAGTACTGATTGGCGAACCGGGCGTGGGCAAAACGGCCATCGTCGAAGGCTTGGCGCAGCGGATTTCCGACGGCGATGTTCCAAGCTTTTTGGCGGACAAGCGGGTGCTGGGGCTGGACCTGTCGCTGATCGTCGCGGGCACAAAATATCGCGGCCAGTTTGAAGAGCGGCTGAAGACCATTATGAAAGAGCTGATGGAGAATCAAAACTCCATCATCTTTATCGACGAACTGCATACGCTGGTGGGCGCGGGTTCGGCGGAAGGCTCGCTGGACGCGGCCAACATTTTGAAGCCGGCCCTGTCGCGTGGAGAAATCCAGTGCATAGGCGCCACTACGCCTGCGGAATATCGCAAGTCGATTGAAAAAGATCGCTCGCTGGAACGGCGTTTTCAGGCGGTAAAAGTGCCGCCGCCGAACGAAGAAGACGCGGTGAAGATCATCATGGGGATCAAGGATCGTTATGAGAAGTTTCACGCCGTCAGCTATACCGACGATTCGATCCAGTTTGCGGTGTATCACTCCAGCCGCTATATTCCGGATCGCTTTCTGCCGGACAAGGCGATTGATTTGATCGACGAGGCGGGAGCACGGGTGAAGCTGCGCCAGACTTCCCTGCCGGAGGAAATTACAGAGATTCAAAAGCGGATCAAGTTCATTGTGCATCGCATGGAAAACGCGATTGCGAATCATGAATTTGAAAAGGCGCGGTTCTATTCCGATGAAGAGCGGAAGGAACGCGAGAACCTGCGCGCACTGCGCGACAAATATCATCTGGACGATTCGACCGCGGGCGTGGTGACGCGGGAAGACATTGAAGATGTGGTGAGTCGCTGGACGGGCGTGCCGGTCACTTCCATCAAAGAGGAGGAGACGCAGAAGCTGCTGCGGGTGGAAGAAGAACTCCACAAGCGGATCATCTCGCAGGAGAAGTCCATCTCGGCGCTGGCGCGGGCGATTCGTCGCTCCCGCGCGGGCTTGAAATCTCCGAACCGGCCCATTGGCTCGTTCCTGTTCCTGGGACCGACGGGCGTGGGCAAGACGGAAGTGGCGCGCTCGCTGGCGAATTTCCTGTTCGGCAGCGACAAGGCTCTCATCCGTTTCGACATGTCGGAGTACATGGAGAAGCATTCGGTCTCGAAGCTGATCGGATCGCCTCCGGGTTACGTGGGCTACGAGGAAGGCGGACAGCTTACGGAACGCGTGAAGCGCTCGCCTTACTCCGTAGTGTTGCTGGATGAGATTGAGAAGGCGCACCCGGACATCTTCAATATCCTGCTGCAGGTGTTTGAAGATGGACAATTGACCGACGGTCTGGGCAATACGGTCGACTTCAAGAACACGATTCTGATCATGACTTCCAACATCGGCGCGCGGCACCTGCAGAAGCGGCAGGGGCTGGGCTTCCAGTCAAACCAGGAAGACACGGTGGCCGAGAAGGTCGAAGACCTGGTGCGGAACGAGGTGAAGCGCACGTTCAATCCAGAATTCCTGAACCGGCTGGACGAGGTCATCATCTTCCAGGCGCTGACGGATTCGGACCTGATCCAGATCATGGAGTTGCTGGTACAGCAGTTGAACGCCAACCTGGCGCAGAAGGCCATTACTATTTCTGTGATGGAAGATGCGAAGAAGTGGATCCTGGAAAAAACCCTGACAGATCGCACCTACGGGGCGCGACCGCTGCGGAGGGCGTTGCAGAAGTACGTGGAAGATCCTTTGTCGGAGGCGTTGATTGCCGGCAATATTCAGGAGCGGCCCGCATTCCTTGAGGTCTACCTGGATAACAATCAACTGTTCTATCGTCCGATCGGCAATGAAGGCGCGGAACGGTCGTCGGAAGGCATTGCGCTTACCAGCAGCTAAGAAAAAGCGCGCAGAAACAAAAGAAGCTCCGCCGTAGCGGAGCTTCTTTTGTTTGTCAGCCAAATATCAGGCCTCGGTGATGCGTTGAGCCTGTCGGCTGTTGTGGGCTTGCGGCCCGCACTTATGCAGCGACACCCACCGAAGCAGGAGGATCGGCGCTCTAAATGAATCCCGATACTTTGCTGGCAACCGAACTGGCCTTCGACAGGGTGTCATCGACAACTTCGCGTCCGCGACGAATCACGCGCTCCGCCTGCTTGCCGTATTGTTCCGCCTTTTCGCTGAAATCTTCGGCTGTGCTCTTGATTTGATCCGAAGCATCTTCCAACCCGCGCTTGATCTGCTTGCGGGTCCGGTCGCCAGGTTGGGGAGCGTACAAGAGCGCCACGGCTGCCCCGGCCGCTACACCCACGCCAAATGCCATCCAAAATTTCCATGTATCCATGATGAGCTCCAGACTCGCATACCGTCGTGCGGCGTGCGTACTTATTTTGCTTGCTTACTGCTCTATTAGAGCACCAAACAGTCAGAACGGTTGCCAAGTGAATTGCCACGTGACGCGCCGGAACCTCGGCAGCAACCTTTTTTTCGCGGCGTGGCGGACGAAGGGATGTCGGCCTCCCGCACGGCATGTTGAAAACCGTATTTTTAGGCGCCGCACCGGTGATTTGACCGCGATGACAGGATGGAAAATCCCAAATTTCCAATCAGTTTCGTTGAACTTGAATAAAATCGATTCAATCCAACATGCGGCAAAGAATCGAATTCGGATTGGTGTGGCTTTTACTGAAACTGCTGGGGCTGCTGCCGCGCGGCGCGGCGCGGGCCGTTGGCGCAGCAATCGGCTGGCTGGCGTATGCCGCCACACCGCGACTGCGACGGACGGGCCTAAAAAACCTGGCGCTGGCTTTTCCTGACGCACCCGCCGCGCAACGCAAAACGATCCTTCGCGCCATGTATCGGCATCTGGGCTGGCAACTGGCGGAGTTCTGCCACATGCCGGGCTACACGCTGGAGCGGGCCAACCAGTTCATCCGCTATGAGGGTCTGGAGCATTACCTGGCAGCGAAACAACGCGGCAAGGGTGTGCTGGTGCTGACTGGACATCTGGGCGCATGGGAGCTGTCGAGCTTCTATCACTCGCTGGCAGGCTACCCGATGGGCATGGTGATTCGGCGGCTGGACAATCCATGGATCAACCGACTGGTGAACGACATTCGCACGCAGCACGGAAACCGCGTGTTGCCGAAGGACGACTTTGCCCGCGGCTTGATTGCAGCCATGCGAGCGGGAGAAACCGTCGGGGTATTGATGGACACGAATATGACGCCGCCGCAGGGCGTGTTTGTCGATTTCTTTGGGCACGCCGCCTGCACTGCATCGGGCGTGGCGCGGGTTGCGCTGCGCACCGGAGCAGCGGTGCTGCCGGGCTTTCTGGCGTGGGAGCCAGCGGAAAAGCGATATGTGCTGCATTTTCTGCCGGAGCTGCAATTGGCCGACACCGGCGATGCCGAGCGCGACGCCGTTGCGAATACGCAAATGTTTACCGCAGCGTTGGAGAGCGCGATTCGGCGTTATCCGGAACAGTGGCTGTGGGTACATCGGCGATGGAAGACGAGACCGCCGGGGGGGAAAGCGATCTACTAGAGTGGCTTTCCGATTGCTGGAACTACCCAAATGCAGGAAGAAGCGTCTTTTCTTGAGGAAAAGCCGTTGCTTCTCGCGAGCCATGCGACGCACGGTAGAATGAAAGAAAATCGCGGGTAGCCAGTATTCGTATATTGCGAAGTGTCCTCCTTCTTATCTTCCTGGCCTTTCTGGCTGGCACGCTTGGTCCCAACGTACAAGCGCAGCCGGTTGCGATCCAATCCGCCTCCGCGACCGCCTCTTCCGCACCATCCGTCGCCGCGTCGGTCGCCGCCCAGGAAGCCATCCCGGCCAGTTCGCCGCATGTACCGGCAAATCCGGCGACGGACGCCGGCATTGCCGGTACGGTGACAGCGCCCGATGGACACGTGATCGTGGGCGCTCAAGTCACGCTGGTGGCCGACCCATCGCACTCGCAGCAAACTGTCCTCACCGACGGCGAGGGCTCTTTCCGCTTCACCGGGCTCGGACCCGGAACATTCCGAATCACCGTCACTTCCGCTGGATTTGCTGCCTGGGTGGGACCTGCGATTCCTCTGACCTCGCACCAACAAGTCTCGGTGCCGGCGATTTCTCTGGAGATAGCATCCGCCAGCACGACCGTCCATGCGATCTTCACTGGGCACGATCTGGCGGAACAGCAGGTGCATTTGGAGGAAAAGCAGCGCATACTCGGCGTATTTCCCAACTTCTACACCAGCTATGTGTGGAGAGCGGAGCCGCTGACGGCAAAGCAGAAGTTCCAGCTTGCATGGCGGTCATCCATCGATCCCGTGACATTTTTGACCACGGGCGCGGTCGCCGGACTTCAGCAGTGGCAAAACTATTTCAGCGCGTATGGTCCGGGCGTGGAGGGCTATGCGAAACGTTATGGCGCCAACTATGCCGACGGCTTCATTGGCATCATGATTGGCGGCGCGATCCTGCCGTCAATCCTGCATCAGGATCCGCGCTATTTTTATAAGGGGACGGGAAGCATACGCTCCCGGGCTCTCTATGCACTCTCCACGGTGTTTATCTGCAGGGGAGACAATGGGCGCTGGCAGCCAAATTACTCCAATGTCCTGGGTACGCTGGCCGCGGGCGGAATCTCCAATGCCTACTATCCCGCAAACGATCGCGGGTTCCAACTGACGATCGAGAATTCGCTCATCGGGCTTGCCGCAGGGGGAGGGACCGCGTTGCTGCAGGAATTTTTGATTCGCAAGCTCTCGCGCGGCCTACCGCCGTTGCCCCAGGGGCAACCTTAGGTCCAAAACGCTACAGACGCCTCCGATGCAGCCTGTGCTTCCATGCGATGGCTGAGGCGTTAGAGCGGATTTCCTATAGATGTAGTTGAAGCGGTCAATCTCCGCGCGGCTTTTTCCTAAGAAAAGCCACTCATCGTTGAACTCGGATAGCTATAGTAATAGGAAATCCGCTAGCTCAGTCTTTCATGCAGTATTTCCAGTTGGTCCCCAAGTTGAATATTTCCTCGATCGATCGAGCCTATTGGCAATTCGATCACCGAATGAAATCTCCAGCTCACTCCGCTGATCCTCCACGGACGCAGTACGGGCCAGGCCGCGCAGACGCAAAGCTTTCGGTCCAACGCGATCACATCGATAGAAAACAGCATGCCGAACGTATGGACGCCGGAAGAAGGTCGAATCCACAGACCTGCCCCTGCGTCCAGCCGCCTGCGCCCGAGCAGCCCGATCAGGCGCGTGAGAAATGTATCGGCTACCGCAATCTTTGTTCCGATCACGGTAGCCCGTGTTTTGTTCCTGACCGTTACCTGCTCCATCTGGATGGTTAGCCGCTTCCCACGTGTCGGGTCAGCCAGGTTTTCGCGCAACATCGCTAGGCCGATTTCGCTTTGCGACGAAGGACCAAAACACCCAGAACGATGACGAACAGAATGCCTGCAACCACCTGAATTCCTGTGCTTAGGTTCATGATTGTTCCTCCTTTCTACGCAATGTCAGGACCGAATTGCATCCCGATTACGCGGATTTTTTCTTCCTGCGCAAAATCAGGATGCCAAGTACCACCACAAAAAGGACTCCTGCAATCACTCTTACAATCATCGATGAATCCATCGTTTGTTCCTCCTTTCCGCAGGTGCTCCTGCGAGTCTCGATACGCCTTGCAAACCTGGATACACTGTCATCGGGCCAAACCGGCGAGACCGCGGCCGATACTCAACACGGCCGGCGCCAGCAACACGATAAACATGCTGGGAAAAATAAACAGGACCAACGGAAAAATCATTTTGACGGTGGTCTTCGCCGCCAATTCTTCCGCGCGCTGGCGACGCTCCTGTCGCATGCCATCGGCAAATGTGCTCAACGCTCGAGCAATCGGAGTTCCAAACTTTTCCGTCTGCGACAACATGCTGGTAAAGGATGCAATCTCACGCAGCTGGGTCCGGTCCGCCATGCTTTGCCATGCGTCCATACGCGGCTTGCCCGCCCGCTGTTCGCGATTGATCTGTAGGAACTCCTCATTGATCTCAGGATGGCTGATGCTCAACTCCACACCGACGCGCAGCATCGCCTGGTCGAGACCGAGGCCGGCATCCACGCAGATGACAAGCAGATCGACCGCATCCGGAACACTGCGCCGAATCCGTTCCCGCCGCGCCTTCACCTCGTGATCCAGCCAGAAGTCGGGTGCAAGGTAGGCCAAGGTCGCGAGGCCCGCAACCCAGATGAAGGTGTTGGATCGAATGAAACTTGCTGCAACGACGGCAGCCACGGGCCCCAGCATCTGCGCCGCGAAATATTTTTCCACTGGGCCAGATCCACGCAGCCCGGCGCTGATAAATCGCTGCTTCAGGCGCTCGCCTTCGGCCAGGCCAATCTTCGCCCGCACACCGCGAACGATACTTAGCAATGCCTGCTGCATGCGCTTTTTTCGGCTTGGGCGAATATCCTCCATCTGCGCGCTGGCCGTTACCTCCAAAACCCGGCGCGTCGAACTGGATTCGCTGAAAACCGTCAACGACACGAGAAAAAACACTCCGAAAAAAAACGTGCCGGCCATCGCGAGATAGAAAAGTTGAGTCATGCTCTCTACACCTGAATATCGACAATCTTGCGAATGAAAAACGTCCCAACCAGAATGAGCCCGGCGCCGATGTACAAAAGTTTTTGCCCGACGGGATCGTGGAGAAGAATGCGAGCGTATTCCGGGTTGATCAGACTGCTCAGCACCAACATCAAGACCGGCAGCAGACTGAGAATCGTGCCGGTCATCCTGCCTTGCGCGGTGCGGACGCGGACCTCGCCTCCAATGCGGATGCGCTCACGGATCACGTGCGAAGTGCGGTCCAGAATTTCCGTAAGGTTGCCGCCGGTCTCCCGCTGCACCAGCATGGCGGTCACCAGAAAGCGCAGGTCGCTGGAAGGGACTCGGTCCGCCATTTGCAGCAGCGCATCCCGCAGGGGAAGGCCGAAATTCTGCTGGCGGAAAACTGCGTTGAACTCCGTCGCCACGCCGCCGCCGGATTGTTCGGAAAGAACTTCGATGGCGGAGCTGAGGGAATGACCCGCGCGCAAGGCCCTCGCCAACAAATCGATGGCGTCCGGAAGGCCATTGTTGAACGCCACCAGACGCCGGGAGCGTCGGTGCTTCAAGTATATGGTGGGAGCTATCAGACCCATCACCCCGACAATTCCATCCAGCAATATCGCCGGAAAAAAGACGTATGCGGCCAAAAACAGCAGAACGCCCGCAGCCGCGCTGTAGATGATGAGCGTGCCGACCGTCCATCCGGTGCCAGCCTGGGTCGCCAACGTTTTCAGATCGGCGGAGAACTGAAAATCCTCCAGATGCGTATCCAGCCATTGAAAATTGCCCGGCTCGTCGAGCTTCAGGATTCGCTCCGCGTCCTGTTGGCGGGTCTTATCGGCCTGGAGGGCCAGCTTGAGGCTGCCGACTCGCTGCTGGACAGCCTTCTCCGAACGCGTCTGCCGCGTGAGCCATACGGCCAGCACGAAGCTGATGAGAAGAGTCCCGAGAAATACAAATGTCAACAACATATGTCGGCTCCGAGAGCAAACTTGTTGAAACAACGAGCAACCGATTTTATCTCTGGACGGCGTTGCAAATCGGGGAAGCCACGCCATCCTGGCAAACATCGAAGGACACCTGCACAACTCCGCGCCTACGCATCCATCGAATGGTCCATCAAATTCAGCGGCAGGGCAATTCCAGATGCCTTCAGTTTCTCGGCGAACTTGGGAACGATGCCGGTGCCGTAAAACCTTCCCTTCACTTTTCCCTGGCTGGTGATGCCCTGCTTTTCGAACAGGAAAATGTCCTGCATGCTGATCACCTCTCCACTGGTACCGGTGATCTCGCTGACGTGGGTCACGCGGCGCGTGCCGTCGCTCATGCGCGAAATCTGCACGATCAGGTGCACGGCTGCGGCAATCTGCTGGCGAATCGCCTTTTCCGGCAGTGCGATGTTTCCCATCATGGCCATAGTTTCAATCCGGGAGATCGCCTCCCGCGGATTGTTGGCGTGGATGGTCGTCAGCGAACCGTCGTGCCCTGTATTCATGGCCTGCAGCATGTCGAGCGCTTCCTCGCCACGCACCTCGCCCAACACGATCCGGTCAGGACGCATACGCAACGCGTTGATCACCAACTCGCGCTGCCGGACTGCGCCGCGGCCCTCCACATTGGGCGGGCGGCACTCCAGGCGTACCACGTGCTTTTGCTTCAGTTGCACCTCAGCGGAGTCCTCAATGGTCACGATGCGTTCGCGCTCGGAGATAAAGCTGGAAAGCACGTTCAGCAGGGTGGTTTTGCCAGCGCCGGTTCCTCCGGAGACGACAATGTTCATGCGCGCCCGCACTGCGCCTTTCAGCGTCTCCATCATCTGCGGCGTCAGGCTGCGATTGCGCAGCAGGTCCTCGGCTTCCAACGGGGTGCTGCCGAACCGGCGAATCGAAAGAATGGGGCCATCGACCGCCAGCGGCGGAATAATGATGTTGACGCGAGATCCATCCTTCAGTCGCGCATCCACCATCGGCGACGACTCATCGATACGCCGACCCACAGCCGAAACAATCTTGTCGATGATGTGCATCAGGTGAACATCGTCTTTGAAGACGACGCTGGTTTCTTCCAGCATGCCGCGCCGCTCCACATAAACGGTGTTGTACGTGTTCACCAGAATGTCGCTGACGGTAGGGTCCTGCAACAACGGTTCCAGCGGCCCCAATCCAAAGACCTCATCCATCAGTTCTTTCGCCAGACGGTCGCGCTCCACCGCGCTCAGCGGAACTCCTTGCTCGCCGATCAATTGATGAATCAAAATCATCAATTGCCGCTGGGCTGCGGGATTCTCCTGGATGAACGGCAGCTTTTCCAGGTCCATCCGCTTGATCAGTTCCTGATGCACCGCGGACTTGATCTCCTGCTGCGTCTTCAGCGATACCGACGGCGGCAATGGAGCGGGCAAAGAGCTTCGGTCAGGCGTGGTCATCGGCAATACGGCTTCAACCATGGAGGCACCTCTCGACTTTCCTGCGGAGTGTTCCGGCGATATGCAAGGTCATCTCCAAAATGCAAACAGCCTTCGCTTGGTCGTTTCCGTTTCCGGATTGGATTGCGCACGCACCAGCCGGTTCGCCCATTTACTGATCTTTGTCGTGAACTCGGATCGTCGCTGCGGCGAAAGCGGTTCCCCGGCATTGATGGCGCGCACCAGTTCCGCGTAGCTGTTCGGAATGGTCACCGAAACCGGGAAGCGGACGGCGCTTTCCACCTGCTCCGAGCTGACAGCATCGTTCGAAGAAGAACGGTTGATGGCGATCCGCAATTTTGGCGCCGTCCTGGCATCCAGTCCGAAATTTTCGACGTGCCGCGACAAATCCCGCAAAGCGGCCACATCGGGCGTCGCCACCAGGTAGACTTCATCGGCAGAGTCGATGATGACCGAGTTCACATTCTGTGTCTCCAGCGAGGAATCGAGAATCACGTAATCGTATTCGCTGCGGAGAAATGACAACACATGCTCCATATCGTGCGGACTGCTGCTGTATCGCACCGCGCACGTATCGGGCGAAGGAAGGACATCCAGACCGCTGGGATGGCGAGTCAAAAAACCGGCGAGCAGCTCCACGTCCAGCCGATCGACATTGCGAAGCAGTTCGTCGAAGTAGTAGGGATTCTCCGTCAGCCCCAGGTACAGACAAATATGTCCAAGCTGATGATGATGGTCGATCAACAGCACCTTTTTGCGGTGCTGCCGAACCAGGAACATGGCCAGGTAGACTGCCAGCGTGGTGGTCCCCACCCCACCCTTCACCCCAAACAGCGCGATCACGCTCCCAACATTCTTTGAGCTGTCGTGTGCAAGGGCCGCGAACCGCGACTGCAACCGTCCCACCATTTCGGTGAATTGCGACAGAATGAACGGGCATGGCAGAAATTCGCTGCAACCCGCGCGCATCGCCTGCAGGATGAGTTCTTCGTTGCTGCGCTTGGAAACCGCGATAATCGAGATCTTGCCTGGAAACATCTGGTGCAAAATTTCCGCCGACTGCGCCGCCTCATCCGGCCTGCGGTCAAAATCGACGATGGCGATCTGTGCCGCCGACTCTTTTACACGCTGCGAGAATTGTGGGCGCTTGTTGCGCCCCATGTAGTCGTGAAACTCTCCCGCGAATTCGGTATCCGCCGCATAGGCGCAGCCGTCCATCACGTTGGCCACCGTTTCCGGATCGACGCAGACGGTGAAAACCGTAAACCTTGCCGGACTCGAGTTGTGCGGTTTTGCCGTCATGGATTCAAGGTTTCGTAGCTTTCTTCGCTGCCGGAGTCAAGGAACGGTCGAATTGGCCGGCACTCATGTTGGGAAGCGCCATTTTTGGCGTTGCCGGGCGTGGCCCCAGTTCCAGCGGGTCAACCACTGTGGCCGTCACGATCACCACCAATTCCGCGACGGAATGGGTATTGTTTTTCGACTTGAACAATTCGCCCAGAATGGGTACCTTCGCGATTCCTGGCGTCGCGTCCAGCAAAACTGTCGTCCGGTGGTCGAGCAGCCCGGAAATACTGAAGCTTTGCCCGCTGCGCAGTTCCACTTCCGTCTCCGCCTTCCGCGTCGAAATCGCCGGTACCGTGTACCCCGAAATGGTGACCGTGTTGGTATAGTCCAGCGCGCTCACTTCCGGCGCCACTTTCAAAAGGATGGTGCCATCGCTATTCACCGTGGGCGTGAACTTCAGCTTGACGCCATACGGCTGAAACATGATCGTGACGGAGGCAAAATTGCCCGCCCCCCCCTGGATCACGGGATAAGGGAATTCACCGCCGGAAAGAAAGTCCCCTTCATGTCCGCTGATCGTAGTAATGGTCGGCTCCGCCAGTATCTGCAAGATGTTTCTCGCTTCCAGGTCCGCCATCGCCGCGCCGATATTCAGCTTGGAGTTATAGAGCAGAAAATTGAGCGGATTGCTGACTGCCAACCCCACCTGGACTGGATTTGCGCCCAACCCCGAGGCGGTGCTGGTCTGGGTGGTGCCGACACTGGTGAACTGCTGGGTGCTCGTGGCCGCTGTGTTTCTGCCGCCGCTGAAGAAACTGAAGCCGAACTGATCCAGTTTGGTCCGGTCGACTTCCGCGATGCGCACCTGTAACCGGACCTGCTGGGGATGGACATACGTGACGGCCAGAGAACTCACCACATCTTTGGAATACGAGGAAGCCAGCTTGATCGCCTCCTGGTACGCCGGGTCTCCGCTCACCGTACCGGACAAATACACGCGCCCTTCCTGGGAATCCACGTGAATATCCTGTCCCGGCAGCGCTTGCTCCATCGATCGGCGAAGCTTGGAGACGTCCAGATCGGCCGACACCGCGTACAGCACCGATTGTCCGTCGGTGTTCCAGAGCGCCACACTGCTGGTCCCCGGCTTCACCGCGGTAATGACCACTTCTTTCGGACTGGGGATGAAGGACTGCAGCACGGTGGGGCTGCCGACGTACACGCGACGCAGTCGGTAGGTTGTCTTCAAGAACATCGAATGCCCAATCAGCAGATGGACGGGGACCTCCGTTTCCAGGTTCAGCAGAGCAGCGCCCTCGGGAAGACTGATCGGCAGCGAGGTCGACGCTGCGAGCGACGCAGTGGACGCCAACGCGGCAGGCATCGGCGCGGCAGATGTTCCTACCTGTCCCAAGACAGGCAACCCTGCCCCCACGGCAAGCAATACGAGCAGCGCCAGGGTCGGCATACCAGGTCGAATTCGATAGCTTCGGTTCAAATGACTCCCGCGAAACAAAACCTGCTAAAAACTGACTCCCGATACCTTATTTCCGATTACCGTCTCCACGACCTCGGGCGGCGCGCGCTTGATCCGCCTGTGGATCGCGGCCGACTTCACGCTAGAAATCGCGGGGCCGGTGCCTGGAATCAACTGCGAAAGACCCACCGGTGGATCGTTGACCTCACCCTGGTCCGCGCCGTTGCGCAGGACAAAATGAATTGTGCCTTGCGTGCTGGCCAGCACCACCCGCTCGGCATCGTTCGGCGTCACCAGTACCGTGACCACATTCACGCTCGACGGCTTGCCATCGAGCGTCGGCTGCACCTGGCTTCCGGCAGCCAGAACTTCTACGTTCTGCAACACCGTCGCCGTGGCCGGCTCGGGAGCCGTCGTCGAGCGATAGGTGACCAACACATCGACATGCGACCCTGGAAACAGAAATCCCGCCACCCCGACAACCTCGTCCGAGCGCAGCGCCAGCGCCCGCATCCCATCCGGGATTTTGGTTGTCAGACCCGTGCCGGGAATCGCCAGGTCGCGATCCAGGATCGGCGCTCCGACGGCCAGCGGGTACAGTAGCGAACGTCCGATCAGATCCTGTGGCTTTGCAGACGCTCCCTGCAAGGGAACCGAGACCGGCCAGCTGATCATCTTAAGTTTGTCCGCTTGCAATACTTCTCCCGCCTCCAGTGGAACGGCGGCGGCCACATACTGCTCGGTGGCCACAGTCGCGGCGCTGTGAAGACGCAGTTTTCTGCTGAGCAGGAACGTGCAGCCCCCGGAGACCAGCAGTGCAATCAAAAATGCCAAGGTCAATCTGCGCTTCATCATCGCTTCATCTCGGCACAGCTTGCATCAGCAATACAATCCAGCATCCAGCGGCAATGGGCAATCCGTAGGGAAGGCGCAGCGTCTTGGGATTGGCCAGATTCAGGTCGGGGTGGGGCAGCGCGCCAGCCAAGGCGTGATGGTGGATCAGGGACCCCACATTTGCCAGCGTTGCCTTCAAACGCCCGCGCGCGACCGCAAGCGCCACAGCCATCAGTCCGCCGACGAGCGCGATCGCAAGGAACATCTCTTCAAGATGTCCGAATCCTGCGATCGCGGAAACCGCCGACATCAGCTTCACATCGCCGGCACCCATGCCTCCGACGACAAAAAACACAAAAAATACAGCTCCTCCAACCAGACCCGCAGCCGCTGCCATCCCCATTTGTCTCCACCCGCCCACGCCCAGGTGCAGCAACAGTCCGAGCACAACCGACGCACCCGTCAGCAGATTGGGAATGCGCCGGCTCCGCACGTCCGACACCGCGCCCGCGGAAGCGCACAGCGATGCGAGCAGCAGATACATGCAGTCGGGAGAAAGCTTCATACCAGGCCACCAGAAGAATTGAATCGGCAACTGATTCAGTCGTGAGAATGTTTGCAAAACGGTTTCCTGAACTGGCAGCGTCTGCGCGCTGCCAGAAAACGACACGGCGATCCACGCTTGCCGTGCCACGCGGCCTGGAGGGCTGTTTCGCGCAACCCTTCTCAGGTTGAGCGAACAATTCTCAGGCCATGCTGTCCTACCTTTGGATCGAGCTTAAGCAGCCGCGCTCGACAGGGTAGTCCCGACACTGTTGAAGGCGTTGCCAATGTCGTTGGCAAGCGTCTTCATTCCGACCAATGCCCCCAGGGCGATGAGCGCCGCGACCAGCGCGTATTCGATCAGGTCCTGACCGGAGTCTTCCTGTACCAGGCGGATAAAAAGTTCTTTCAGGTTTGTCATCGCTGTTTCTCCTTGAGCGTTCTGTAAGTTTGTTCATTCCGACACTATGTCACTTGCCCCGGAAAACTCTGGAGACTTGTCTGGAAGCAGCATGGCTTTGTGTCGTTGCAATGAATCTTACTCACGGATGGCGCGGAAAGGACGAGAATTGCGGTTACTAAACGGTACTGATGTAACGAATCGAGTTAGGTACCATAGTTCCTTCCCAAAATGGGACTCGACAGAAGCGGCCTATTGCAGCATTTCCACCTTCAGCAACTGGGTACTCGAAGATGAATTCAACGCCATGCTTATGGCTCCCCCTCCAGTCACGTTGACCTGGTCCGCCACCATCTGGCCAAGGATAAAAGTTCCCGTGCCGGAGCCCCCTTTAATGTTCAAGGTAACGCTAGGAAAATAGAGCGTCCCGGAAAACGATAAACTGCCCGATCCGGCAAGGGCAGATGGAGCGATGTTGTTTCTATCTTGATAGAAAAGCAGCCCCCGGCTTCCCGGATTGCCACGCGAATCGGTGGTGTCGCCGCCATTGTCCCAATAGGTCCCATTCGCCACGCACTGGGCAACCAGAATATTCCCGTTGAGCATGCTGGGCATACCGAGCGAAGAGGTCGGCGCGCTACCGTCACAGGTCAAAGCGGTAACCGGGACAGGCAAATCCGAGTTGGCAGTACCCGAATTTCCTGTGATGCTGATCGATCCTGAGAAGAAGTAGAACATCAGCCCGTCCGTTTGCTTCCCTGTGGTAGTTGAAAGTGAACTGCAGGTCGGAGAGCATGGGGTCGCCATCCGCAGCGTTGAACCGCCTGCCGCGTTTAAAGAGCCATTCATGTAATAAATGCCGGGAAGAAATATCGAAGTGCCCTTCACGGAGATGCCGCTGGGATAATATCCCGGGGAATATTCGGTGCAACCATTCGGGTCGGGACAGCCGTCGGCCCCGCCTACCCCACCGTTGGCCTTCGCTACCGAAAGTCCATTGGTCCCGCTCAGTGGAGCAATCAGCTTGACCGAGGATGGCGCCCCGACGCCCCTGTAGGGATCGACAATCGGCAGTGCCCCGCTGATCCAATGCCCAGTGGTGCCGCCGTAAAAAGGACCACCGCTATTGCTGGATTCGTTGCTGGGGCCTCCCAAAACAGCGACGTCCGAGCCGGTTTGGCTCGGACCCCCCAGGTGAGTGTCGATGATTCCCTGGCTGTTCACATAAATGGCATTTGCATCGCTGGAGTTGACCTGGAGGCTACGTTGCGGGCCTCCCACGATACTGAAACTTCCTCCGGACTCAGTAAAGGCCTCGCTGGCACTGGGATCCAGGACAATGATCGGCGCAGGTTCCGGAGCCTGCGTCGTGCCGCAGGTACAGGAGGCCACCACTTGCTGATACGAGGTTCCGTGGATGGTGTAGAGGAAGTGAGTTTTCACGTTCTCCGTCACCACAACTTTCAGAAACGGATACGAGGTAATCGCCCCCGGGGGCGTGGTCACATTCGGGACGGAAGACGGAAAGCTCCATGTGACGGAATTCGAAGGGCTGCCTGGCGACAGACCGGCCCCGTTATATCCATTGGCGTTGGCATAAAAACAGATTGTTCCCACGCCCGTGCTGCAGTTGGCGGAGGTCCCCGGCGTGAAACCCATGTTCGGCAGCGCCATGCCTGCCGCCAGCGCCGCCATGTCCATCGCGCCCGCCTGGCAGGCCGAGTCTGCCGCGGTTTGCGCCGCTTGGCGATGGAACCAGAGGTTCGTCAAATCCACCGCGAATCCCACCACCGCCAGCAAAAAGACCGACAGCATCAGCAGCAATGACACCATGATCTGGCCGGATTCTCCGCAGTCCTTCGAACCTGGCACCGCGAACATTCCGCTTGAGACGATCCTGTCTCTCGTATCGTTGCGCATGAACATCTGCCTCCGGGCATGTCGCCCGCTAGTAAATAATCCGTCCCTGCGCGCTGAGTTGTACTGAGTGGGCAATGCCGGGCAACTTGATATAGGGCACATAAGTGTAATTGATGGTCACATCCACGCGGGAGGGAGGGGTCGAAGCCAGGTCCGGGTACGTCACTTGCACGGTCATGTTCGCCAGGTCGTGAAACGAATATGCGGCCGCGCTTTTTACAATGGCGACGACATTGGCGCCCGATGCATCTCCGCACCCGCTGCTGGGCCCGCTGCAGTTTCCGCTGTCCGTCCCATGCACAATGGCATAGCGCACGCCCTGACGGGCCGCATCCCCCAGCACGCTGTAGGTGTAGGTCAACATGCACAACTCAAACAGCCAGAACACCATCGGGACCACCAACAGCAGAGACAGGGCCGTCTCCACCACCAGCGAGCCTTCCTCGGATCTGAAGCGTCCGGGTGTTATCCGGCGACCGAATTGACGCGGAGAGAGGCAGAAGGCCGTCCGCGCTGCGAACCGCGCCATTTGTCGC
>JAJZCA010000399.1 GCA_021798735.1 Acidobacteriota bacterium
AGTCGGTTACCGTGACGGTGTTGGCGGCTGGATCGGTCGAGACAACCGACCCGGCGATATTGCGAAAGCTTCCCGCAACGATTTCGTCGGCCTGCATTGCTGTGCCCGCCGCATTGTTGTTGCCACGGGCCCGAAGTTGGTCGCCGGGTTGAATTTGATCCAAGGTTGCCACTTTTGTGTCGGTGAACTTGATGGAGCCTGGCGCGTAGAGGCGAATTACCGTCCTGGGTGTCGTGTGGATGGCGATCATGCTGCGCAGATGGGCGATCGTCACAGTCCCGGCGGCTACGTCGACAGTTTTCACGATGCCGCCAATGCCGCGTCGTTGCCAGTCCGCCTCCTCGGCCTGATGTTCTTTGGCAATGTCGGCTTCCCGCATGGCGATGACCGTGGTTGCGGTTGGGCCGGATCCATCTGCAGCCGGCCGCATCGCGATGAGCACACGGTCGCCGACGGCCAGATCCGTCAGGTGAATCGGGGTCGCGCCGGCAATGGTTTTTGCGCCAGGCATGGTTTCCAGAATGCGCGCCGAATCGGCGACTGTCACCGTGGCCGGTGGTCCAGAGTCGGGCTTGACGGTGAGCAATTGGCCTTTGACCGAAACGACCGATCCAACCAGGCGGCTTACGGTGGCCGGTTGGGTGCCCGTCTGTTGGGCTGTGAGTGTACAAGCGGCAGGGGGCAGGACGCCGGAGAGTCCGCCGAGCAGGAGAATCGAACACAGCAACCTGAGTGAGCCCATGGAAAACCTTTCTCCTTCGTTTATCGCGATGCAAGCATAACGCGTATGTCCCACATGTAGATGGTGACGTTCTGCCCGCTGGAAGGTTTCATGAATCGAGCCCATACTATACCCTTTTTGAGTATGTCGGCTATGGCGGAGCGGGGAGAACGCGCATGAGAAGACCGAGCTGGTTGCAGCGATTTCTTTCGCTGGGCTTGATATTGAGTTTCACCTGGGGCGCATCGCCGATCTTTGCCGCGCAAGCGCTGCGAGCCAGCGGCGAGACCCTCGTGATGATTCGGCATGGAGAGAAGCCATCTACGGGACTCGGGCAACTGGGCTGCAAAGGATTGAACCGGGCTCTGGCGCTGCCAGCTTTGCTGATTGGGCGATTTGGCAAGCCGGATTTCATCTATGCGCCCAATCCATCGGATCAATTGCGGGACGGACTCTGGGGGCCTCCCTACTCCTATGTGCGGCCGCTGGCAACGATTGAGCCGACTGCGATTCGTCTGGGCATGCCGGTCAATACGCAGATTGGATATGACCAGATTGCGGCGCTGCAACAGGAGCTGCTGCAGCCCGCCTATGCCCACGCGCTGATTTTTGTTGCGTGGGAACACGACAATTTGCATCGGTTCGCCCAGCGGATGCTGCAGGCCTATGGGGACGGCGCATCGCAATTGCCTCCTTGGCCGGGCTGGGATTATGGCACGATCTACGTTTTCCATATCACACGACCAGACGGCGGCGGTAAGCCGCATGCAACGCTCAATCTTCAGCAGGAGAATCTGGGGAGCAGGCTGACGAACACCTGCCCCGGTCCGAAGTAGACAGATGGGCCGGCGAAGATGCAGCATCCAAGGGAATTCGCGTGATCTGGCGCGGGATGCGACGGCTGCTGCAATGGGTGTCCGTGCCAGTGGGCGCGGCTGTGTGTTATATGTTGGCGGGGCCGTGTTTCAGGTTCGAGCGACGCATGGCACGGCATACAGCACTGTGCAGGTGGACCAGTTTTGGGCACGCCTCTGAAGGACGAGAAGACCGAGTATGACTTGATGGGAGCGACCGAGGAGACATGCACACGGTCGATATTTCCGCAAAAATGGCAGCCGCCCTGCTGATGACTGAAGCGGCATACCTCGCAGTGGGAGTAAGGATGTTCCGGCACGCAACGGCGCCAGCCTATGGTGCTTGCCTCCGATCCTTCCCGGAGGCCGAACATGCCGTGCCCAGCCCCTTTTCTGCCCCGACTGACCTGCGGCGGAGTCTGATTCGGCAGACGAAGCTGAAGTGATGAAGGTCACAATATCGGAGCCGTGGGCGCAATTCGAGATGGCATCTTTCCGGTGATCGGCGGAGTCGCTTGACCGCGTTTTCTGGTCAGTGCTGGGTGGCCGGAATGCAATGCCGCCAACTGCCATGGCAGGAATGTGTTCCTGGCTCGAAGCCTTGCGGAAATCGGCCTGACGAAAAACGGCAGTTGCGTTGTTGTCCGACGGATACTCCACTTTAATCGCTATGTGCTTGTAATATTTTAAGATAGCGCCAGTTTACTGAGTTGCGTGGAGCAATCTGAAGTCCAGCCGGGTACGTCACTTGAATCCAAATTACTTGTCGACTGTCATTGTTGGCTTGAACGGCCTTTCTTCTCTTACTGGGCGACGCGGAGATGATCAACGACACGAACGCCTATCGGTCGAACGAAGTGATTTAGGTCACCAAAGTGGCAACTCACGCCAGCGAAACTGCATCTATATTGCGCTGTAAGGCGGTCCTTGCCTATCTAGCCTGGCTGTTCGATGCGGCCGCTTTATAGAAAAGGAGCTCAGTCATGGTGCTCGAACAGCGATGCAACCCATCTTCTAAATATCCTCCTGTCTCAGCCAGATTGGCCTGCGCCTGCGCAGAGAAAACAGAAAATAGCAAGCCCCATATAGGTAAGCCTCCTTCCCTTGCATTTTGCTGCGCGATTTTGTTGGCAATCGTGCTTCCTGTGTTGTCCGGGTGCGGTAGTTATTCTTCCAAGGGCAAAACTTATACATCATCTGGATCCGGCACCCAGGCGTTGTGGGTCGCGAACGGCGCCAATGTGCTGGAGTTCGCTTCCACCTCACTGACTGCCACGGGAAGCGCCGCCGCTGCGCCGTCGTTAGTTGTGAACAGCAGCGCTTTTGCGGCCCCGCAAGGAGTGATTTTCGATACGTCCGCCAACTTGTGGGTCATTGATGGCGGAAACATCGGCACCGGAGGCAAAGTGCACCCGGCGCTGTATGAGTTCACGTCCTCGCAACTTTCTGGCATTCAATCCGGGTCGAGCGTGATGCCGACCATGACCA
>JAJZCA010000400.1 GCA_021798735.1 Acidobacteriota bacterium
GGCGATCGTCGCCAAAGGTGCAGCAGAAGAACTTTCAGGCAGTTGCATGATTTTATTTTACCGGGCGGCAGTCTGGAAGCGATCCTATACCGCGCTGCGCTTGCATGTCTAAAGCGGCCAGCTCCAGTTGCACTCCGCCGGATCGTCGATGCCGTGCTGAAAGGCGTACTGTTGGCAGGCAATCTGTCGATCACGGAAGCGGTCGCGAGCGTGTGCTCCGACCAGACGCAGGCGTGGCACGCGGTCGATAGCGTCCATGGCCAGGCTGAAGCGGTCGATATTGTTGCGGATCGCCAACTCCAGCGGAGTGTTGATGCTTCCCTGCTCTTTGTAGCCGCGGACGTGGAGATTGACGTGGTTGTGGCGGCGATATGCGAGTCGGTGAATGAGCCATGGATAGCCATGAAAGTTAAAGATGATGGGCCGGTTCGCGGTGAACAGCGAATCGAACTCGGCGTCGGAAAGTCCATGCGGATGTTCGGTGTCCGGCTGGAGACGGAAGAGATCGACGACATTCACGAAGCGGATGCGGAGATCCGGAAAAGCGTCGCGCAGCATGGCGGTGGCGGCAAGCGCCTCCAGAGTGGGCACGTCCCCGGCTGAGGCCATCACCAGGTCAGGTTCTGCGCCGTCGTCATTGCTGGCCCAATCCCAGACGCCAATTCCCTTGGTACAGTGGCGGATGGCTGTCTCCATGTCCATGTATTGCAGGTGATTCTGTTTGTCACAGACGATCACGTTGATGTAGTTGCTGCTGCGCAGACAGTGGTCCGCAACCGAGAGCAGCGAGTTGACATCTGGCGGAAGATAGATGCGCGTCACACGCGCGCTTTTGTTCACGACAAGGTCGAGAAATCCCGGGTCCTGGTGAGTGAATCCGTTGTGGTCCTGACGCCAGACCGTCGAGGTAATCAGCAAATTGAGCGAAGCAACGGGACGGCGCCAGGAAAGATGACTTGCAATCTCCAGCCATTTCGCATGCTGGTTGAACATGGAATCGATGACGTGGACAAAGGATTCATAGGTGGCGAAAAAGCCATGACGGCCGGTGAGCAGGTAGCCCTCCAACATGCCTTCGAGGGTGTGCTCGCTGAGCATCTCCAGAACGCGACCGTCGGGTGCAAGCAGTCCGCCATCTTCATCCTCGGGCAGGCGAGCTTCATTCCAGAATTTGCCCGTGACCTCATACGCGGCGTCAAGTTTGTTGGACGTGGTTTCGTCGGGGCCGAAAAGGCGAAAGCTGGTGGGGTTCCTGCGCAGAATATCGCGCAGCATCGCTCCCAGAGGACGCGTGTTTTCCGCGCGCAGAGTAGCCGGTCTTTCGACAGCAAGTGCGTAATCGGCAAACGCCGGCATGCGCAGCGGCAGTCCTGAACCGCCGTTGGAGGCGGGATGAACTCCCATCCGTCGCGCACCGCGCGGCGCAAGATCGGCAAACCAGGAAGCAAGCTGACCTTCTGAGTTGAAGAACTCCTTCGGCTGAAGAGAACGCATCCACTCTTCCAGCAGGCGCAGGTGTTCCGGGTTGGTCTTCACATCGCCGATAGGCACCTGATGTGCGCGCCAGAAACCTTCCAGAAAATGGCCATCGATCTGGCGTGGCGCAGTCCATCCCTTGGGTGAGCGCAACACGATCATCGGCCACAGCGGACGCTCGGTTCCCTTGCCGGTGCGGGCGTCCATCTGCAGGGAACGAATCTTTGCGACGCAGTGGTCAAGCGTAGCAGCCATCGCCTGGTGCATGGAGTCCGGATCGCTGCCCTCAACGAAACAGGGCGACCAGCCATAGCCACGCAGCAAACTCGCCAGCTCTTCGTGCGGGATGCGCGAGAGCAGCGTGGGATTGTTGATCTTGTAGCCGTTGAGATGAAGGATGGGCAGCACAGCCCCGTCGCGCCCTGGATTGAGAAATTTGTTGATGTGCCAGGAGGTGGCCAGCGCAGCCGTTTCGGCCTCTCCATCGCCTACAACCGCGGCAACCACAAGGTTGGGATGATCGAAGGCGGCTCCGCAGGCATGGGAGAGCACATAGCCGAGTTCGCCGCCTTCATGAATCGAGCCTGGCGTCTCCGGCGTGCAGTGGCTGCCAATGCCGCCGGGGAAGGAAAACTGACGGAAAAACGCGAGCAACCCCTCCGTATCCTGACTCTTCTCCGGATAAATCGCGCTGTAGCTACCCTCCAGAAAAAGCGGTCCCAGAACGCCGGGTGCGCCGTGTCCCGGACCGGCCAGGAAGATCATCTCCATCTCCGGAAAACGATCCGTGGCACGAAGCACCCGATTGAGATGGGTGTACAGAAAAGCCAGCCCCGGGCTTGATCCCCAGTGGCCGAGCAGGCGGTTCTTGATGTGTTCCGGGCGCAGGGGCTCAGCCAGCAGCGGATTGTCATGCAGATAGATCATGCCGAGGCTGAGGTAGTTGCAGGCACGCCACCAGGCGTCGATCTGACGCAACTCGCTCGGATCGAGCGGTGCGCCGGGGATCGTGGAGTGTGTGGGAAGGTACGGTGTCAGCGATGGAGTCGTCATCATTTTCCTCCGGGGAAGTGAGGCAGTGAATCGCGTCGGCGCGACTCACCGAGGAAAGATTGGGAAATTCCAAATCTGCACTCAAGCGAAAGTGGAATTTCGTTTCGCAACTGCGTCCTGCATTGAGTTCATCGATGTCGTCGCAGCAGGGTGAAAAACGCTCACGATGAAGACTGGGGCGCTTGCTCCCGTGAGTTTGTTCTACAGGAGTCCGATGGCAGATGGATGTGCGCTTCGTCACAGCAGGGAGAAAAATGGAGGCATGGAAGCGCGCCTTGACTGGACCGCTTGCGCTGCTGGTGCTGCATGCTGTGATGATTCTGTCGATGCAGTCACAGGGAGATGCGGAACTTCCCACACAGCATTCCCAAATTGTCGAGAGCGATGTGGTGACGCTTTTGGGCAATACGCCGCGATGGGCTGAGCCGGGACGCGTGGTGGGAAGCCTGCCGGCAATGGTTCAACTGCGACGCATGGTTCTGGTACTCAAAGCGGATGCCACCCGCCAACAGGCGCTGGAGAATCTTGTGGAAG
>JAJZCA010000037.1 GCA_021798735.1 Acidobacteriota bacterium
TGCCCAGTACGGATTTTCCACCCACGCGGCAACCACGTCTTCATCGCTCAGGTCATGCTGATACTTCAGATAGTGCCGAGCCACCATCCGACGCGTCGAGATGCCGGGCGCTCCTTAACTGGGATCCTAGGTGCTGCCCAGGGTCTCCTCGAACGACGACCAATCGATCGCAAGACCGAGACGAACCAACGGTCGCCGATCAGGGGACGAACTTACGGGTTGGCTGACGACGATCCACGCGCAGCAGCCAGCCCAACATCACAAACAAAACAAACAGCACAGAGCCAATCTGGAAGGCATCCCACCATACGGTGGTGAAGTTGACGTCGGTCATGCCGCTCATGTCGAGCGAGAGAAAGCCAAGCGCGACCAGCAGAGCCGTCGTCAGGGGGATCAGGCGGCCGTGAATCTGCAAATGTCCGCGACAGGAGGGGCAGCGGAAAAAACCTCTCCATCCGGCTTTGAAGAAGGAGCGACGGAGGCTCAACGGCATGGTGCAGACAGGACAGGTGTGCATAGAAGATTCAAGGGAAAAGAGGCCACTCACGACTATTTTATTCTAAATGGTTGGCAGCACTTGCGTTGCCAGCAATTTTGCGACTGGTTCTCTGATCCTTATTAAGGCTAGCTCCCCGATTGAGATGCAAAGGGCGGAAACCTGACTGCATCGACGCCCCGGATGGGCAAGCTGCAAGCCGCTGTAACTGTTTCAGGAAACAGAGTCCTGTCCGCTTGGTTACAATATTGTGTTGCAGGGAGGAAAAAAGAAATCATGGCTGGATCAGCGATGGCCGGCATTCCGGCTCTGAAGGAAACGTACCAACTGCTCAGGAGTCGAATGGACAAAGCGGTCGAGGATTTTCGCGCCAACCTGGCTTCTATCCGCACTGGACGCGCTTCCGTGCATATGCTGGATCAGGTGAAGGTGATGGCCTACGGAACAGAGATGCCGTTGAACCAGGTGGGCCAGATCAGCGCTCCTGAGCCGCAATTGCTGCTGATTCAGCCGTACGACGGCAGCCTGATCGTAGAAATTGAGAAAGCGCTGCGCACCGGTACTCAGGGATTCAATCCGCAGAACGACGGCAAAGTGGTGCGGGTTCCGGTGCCGCCGATGACTGAGGAGCGGCGCAAGGAAGTGGTGAAACACCTGAACAAGGTGCTGGAAGACCATCGCACGGCGGTCCGCAACATTCGCCGCGATGGCAATGATCTTCTGAAGAAGGCGACGAAGGACAAGAAGATCTCCGAAGACGAAGAGAAGCGGTCGCTGGAAGAAATGCAGAAGTTGACCGATGAAGAGATCAAACGCATGGAAGATTTGTGCAAAGCGAAGGAAAAAGAAGTGATGCAGGTCTGACAGGAGATCTTCCGAGCAGAGAAGATATGGGTGTTGCAGGTTAGCTGCGCGTACCTGGGGCACCCGCGCTCTTGTATGTTTGTTTCCTGGACGGTAAAAACCTAGAATGCCCGTATGGATCCCTTGAAGGTTGTGCACGCGGCTTGCCCGCTGGATTGCCCGGACGCGTGCAGCGTGTTGATCTCGGTGAACGGAGAGGGTCGCGCGACAAAGCTTCAAGGCAATCCGGACCACCCCGTCACTCGTGGGTTTCTTTGCGCCAAGGTGACGAAATATCTTGACCTGGTCTACTCCCCGGACAGACTGCTGTATCCCATGCGCCGCCGATCCGGAGCCGTGAAAGGCCCGGTTCCTCTTGGGAAACACGCGGCAGTCTTCGAGCGCATCTCTTGGGATGAGGCGCTGGATGTGATCGCAACGCGCCTCAAAGATATCATCTCCTCAAAATTCGGGCCGGAATCCATTCTGCCCTACTCCTACGCAGGAAATATGGCCGTGTTGGGATACGGCTCCATGGACCGGCGTTTTTTTTCTCGCCTGGGAGCGTCGCGGCTTGATCGCACGATTTGTTCGGCGGCCGGCGGCGAGGCGTTGATGGCGGTCTATGGAGCCAAGCTGGGCACCGATCCGGAACATTTCCGCCATGCCCGCACCATTCTCGCTTGGGGAGCGAATATTCTTGGCACCAATGTGCACCTGTGGCCGTTTATCGAAGAAGCGCGGCAGAAGGGCGCACGCCTGATTATGATCGATCCCTATAAGACTCGAACGGCACAGGCTGCGGACTGGCATTTGCAGATTCGTCCGGGGACGGACTCGGCCCTGGCGCTGGGCATGATGCATGTGCTGATCAAGGAGAATCTGTATGACGCGGACTATGTGCAGCGCCTGACTCATGGATTTGAGCCGCTGCGCGACCGTGCAAAGGAATATACGCCGGCCTGCGTGGCCGAAGTGACGGGATTGTCCACGGAAGATATTGTGCGGTTGGCGCGGGAATATGCGACCGCAACTCCGTCGGTGATTCGCATGAACTACGGTGTGCAGCGCGGACAAAATGGCGGGGCCGCGGCGCGTGCCATTGCCATGCTGCCCTGTCTGACCGGCGCATGGAAACACCTGGGCGGGGGCTTGCAGCTTTCCACCAGCGGAGCGTTTCAGTTCAACAAGCAGGCGCTGGAGCGGCCTGACCTCGCGCTGAAGAGTTCCATTGGCCGCCTGGGTCGCGTGGTGAATATGAGTCGGCTGGGGCACGCGCTGACGGAACTCAGCGACCCGCCGGTGCAGGCGATGGTGGTCTACAACTCCAATCCGGCGGCGATTGCGCCCAATCAGACCGCCGTGTTGCGCGGACTGCGGCGGGCCGATTTGTTCACCGTGGTGCATGAGCAATTTTTCACCGACACCACGGATTACGCTGACATCGTCCTGCCAGCGACAACTTTTCTTGAGCATAAGGATTTCGAGGGCGCCTACGGTCAGTACCATTTGCAACTCTCCGAGCAGGCAATTGCGCCGCTGGGCGAAGCACGATCGAACGTCACCCTGTTTCGGCAGTTGGCGCAACATATGGGTTTCACGGAACCCTGTTTTCTGGATACAGAAGACGACATGATCGACCAGGCTTTGAGCGGAACGACATCGCCCTGGCTGGAGGGAATCACGCGCGAGCAGTTGGAAGCCCGGCATTCTATCCGGGTAAAGTTTCCGCAGGAAACAAATGACGGCGCATTCCAGCCATTTGTTTCGGAAGAATGGTTTCGCACTCCATCCGGCAAGGCGGAGTTTTACTCGGAAACGCTGGCGGCACAGGGACACGATCCTTTGCCGGGCTACGTCGCTGCAGAGGAATCGCGCCACTCGCCGCTGGCGCGCAGGTTTCCGCTGGAGCTGTTGGCGCGCAAGGGGGACAACTATATGAACTCTACATTTGCCGGTCTTGCCTCTCACCGGGTGATGGAAGCGACGCATTTCGGCGTGCTGGAAATGCACCCGGCAGACGCGCTGGCTCGCGGGATTGCCGACGGAGACGCGGTCGAGGTGTTCAATGAACGCGGAAAAATTCCGCTGCGAGCGAAAGTGATTGCAACTGTCCCTGCCGGAGTGGCCGCTTCCCGTTTAGGATGGAACAAGCTCACTTGTGATGGGCAAGGCGTCAACGTGCTGACCAGTGAGACGCTGACGGATCTGGGTGGAGGGCCGACGTTTTACTCTACGCTGGTGGAAGTGCGCCGGACGCAGCAGGGAAGCGAATGCAATGAACCATGAATCGTGGCGTTCGAGGGGCATCTGGGTGCCCCACATCTCGATTCTGAGATGTGGGATTGAGAGAGCGGCATAACGGGTGTTCGATACACATCCGGGTCTGTCGCCGCGGCGATCCGCGGCGGGTGCGACCTGGGGCACCCATAGAGGAATTTGTCATTGAGGCCCAGTTGGAAAGCTAGCTGGTCTCAAGACGTTTTTGGAGTCCGGAGCGCAGGTCAATGGCGTTTCACAACGAAAAATGAGCCAGGGTGGAAGTGCGCTAGGATCGAGCGGCCATCTCCCGTATAATCGTGTTTTCCTCTGGAATCGATTTTTGGCAGTGAGGGTGTGCATATTTTTCCCGCGAGTGTAGGGGGCTACCATGTCCCAAACCAACGGACCACGAGCGCGCGCTGTCCGTGGATTCGACAGTTTCGACGCCTCCGCCGGACTATCCAGGTCCTTGCGGCGGTACTGTTGTTTCTCGGCGTAGGCTTGAACGCCCGGGCCCAGTCCGACTCCCAATCCCCACTACAGAACGTGGCGCCCGCCAGCGAAGCCAGCACCCCGCAGGGCAGCATCATCAGCGAAATCCGCGTGATCGGCAATCGCAGAATTCCCAAGGAAACGATTCTCGCCCGTATTTTCTCGCACGTCGGCGATCCCTACGATTCCGCCACGGTGGAGCGTGACTTCAATTCTCTTTGGAACACGGGATATTTTGAGAATGTTCAGATCAACCGCGAGACGACGCCCAAAGGCATCATCCTGACGATCATCGTTCGCGAACGTCCGACCATTCGCGAGATCAATTACAAGGGGCTCAACTCGGTTTCGCAGTCCGATGTGCTGGATCGCTTCAAGAAGGCGAAGGTGCCGTTGACGGTCGACAGCCAGTACGACCCCACCAAGATCAAGCTGGCGGAAACCGTGCTGAAGGAACTGCTGGCCGAGCACGGACACCAGTTTGCGACCATCCATACGGTCATCAAGACGATCCCGCCGGCATCGGTCTCGGTGAATTTCAATATCAAGGAAGGCCCCACAGTCAAGGTGGGCCACATCAAGTTTGAAGGGAACAAGAACGTTTCCAGCCGAACGCTGCGGGCTTCCATGAAGAACCTGAAGCCGATCGGCATCCCGCATTCCATCATTCTGGAGAATCTGTTCGCCCGCACTTACGACGAAAGCAAGCTGGAGGAGGATACCGAGCGTGTGCGGCAGGCATACCGGGATCGTGGGTACTTCCGGGCCAGCGTGGAACAGCCGCTGACGCACATTCGCAACCAGGGTGGCCTGTACATCCCACTGATTCATTCACGGAAGGGGAAGTTGATCGACATCACCATCCCGGTGGAGGAAGGCGATCGATACCGTCTGGGTGGTATCACGTTCACTGGAAACAAGCGGGTGACCAACGTGCAAGCGCTGCGTGCGCTGTTCAAGCTGAAGGATGGGCAGATTTTCGACGCATCGCTGGTGGGCAAGGGTCTGGAGAACATGCGCAAGGCCTATGGGCAGTTGGGCTACATCAATTTCACCGCGGTCCCGACGCCTCGCATCGATGAGCCCAAGAAGCTGGTCTACCTGAACATCGACATCGATGAAGGAAAGCCGTACTACGTTTCACGGATTGAGTTCCGCGGCAACACGACGACACGCGACAGCGTCATCCGACGCGAATTGCTGCTGGAAGAGGGCCAGGTCTACAACAGCCATCTGTGGGAGATGAGTTTGTTGCGGTTGAACCAGCTGAGTTATTTCAATCCGCTGAAGGTGGACCAAGATTCTGAAACGCAGCAGGATGCGGATAACGGCACGGTGAATTTGCTGTTGAACGTGAAGGAAAAAGGCAAGAACTCCATCGGGCTGAATGGCGGCTTCAGCGGCTTGTCCGGCGCATTCCTCGGCTTGAACTATCAGACCAACAACTTTCTGGGACTTGGCGAATCGCTCACCTTGCAAGCAGCTATAGGCGACCTGCAGCGCAACATTACGTTTGGCATGACGATTCCGTATGTGAAGAACCATCCGCTCTCCCTGGGTTTCCAGGTGACCACGCAGAAGTCACAGTACAACGCATACAAGAATCCTCTTTCCTTGACCGGAAGGAGCCAGAATTTCGATACTGCACAGCAATCGTTCGTGCAGAATTATAACCAGACGAAAAGCGGCGTGAGCCTTTCGGCCAGCTATCCGATTCCGCGCACCTTCAAACGCATCGGCGCGACCTACAGCTTGGACCGTTCCAATGTCCAGGCGTTCAGTCCTGCGTCCACGAACCTGTTTCAGTATCTGAACTTCCGCCATGGAACGACCGGCAGAAGCGCGTTGAACGGGATCATCACCAGTCAGGTTTCGCTGAGCTACTCCTACAGCACCGTGGGAAATCCATACCGGCCGCGAAACGGGCAGAGCCTGAACTTCGTCTTGCAGGGGTCTGGCCTGGGAGGCAACGTCAGCTCCATCACTCCGCTGGTGGAATACAAGTTCTTCAAGCCGATTTCGAAGTTGCACTTCAATTCGGAAGGGCGCAACATTTTTGCGTACCGTATCCAGGCATCGTACATCCAGGGTATTGCCGGGTTGGTGGCGTCGCCCTTCGACCGCTTCTATGCAGGCGGTGAAAACGATATACGCGGCTTCGATGTTCGCTCCGCCACGCCGTATTCTTTCGTTCCCACCAAGGTGATGTACAACCTGACCAATCCCGACGGGAGTCTGGTCCCCAGAGATCCGACGAATCCGACTCTGGGTGCGGTGCAAGTTCCATTGCCGGTGTATTCCGTGGCTTCTGTCGGAGGCGACACCCAAGTCACGAACAATATTGAATACCGTATTCCGCTCGGCGGCCCGGTGGACTTCTCGTTCTACGTAGATTTCGGTATGGATATGGCGCTGAATCATAATCAGCTGCTGTTGAATCCGCAGGCCAAGGCGAACCTGGATGGCGCTTTGTACGGTTGCCCGGACCTGATCAACGGCACCTGTCAGGGCGGCGTTCCGTGGCCACAGCAGTTCCCCCGCCGGCTCGGGGCGATTGCTGGGACCAATATTCTTCCGCGCACCTCGGTGGGACCGCAGATTACCGCGATGCTGCCCATCATCAATGCGCCGGTTCGGCTCTATTTTGCTTTCAATCCAAACCGGTTGCACCAGAACGAGAATTCAAGCATCCTCTTTAACCGCACGTATTTCCCTGCGGGCGGGGCGGGAGAATTCACCTATCAGCAGGCGTTGGCAAACTACGGTGCGAAATATTTTCTGTGGGAGCCGCGCAAAACGCTTCGCGTCAGCGTCAGTACTTCGTTCTAAGACCGAGGAGCGTTGCCTGCAACTGTAGCAAGACGAGCCGCTGGCGTCTGCCGATGATGAAAGTTTCAACCCTTGCTCCGCCTGGACGGCGGGGTTCAAGTGGAAATAAAGGAGTTCTAAACAATTATGAATCGTTCCCTACTCACGGTTGCCGCACTGGCAGCAGCCATCACAGTCGGCGCAGCCGCGCAGACCAGCCGCCCTCCATCCGCACCCGCGCCGGCATCCGCAGTAGCGCCTACCGGGGCCACCAAAGTAGCGGTGATCGCATTTCAGCCGGCCGTGGTTTCTACCAACGAGGGTCGCGCAGCCATCGCGAAGCTTCAGCAAAAATTTGCGCCCAAGCAGGCGGAATTGAAGGCGATGGACGACCAGATCAACACGCTGAAAAAGGAGCTACAGGCCGATGGCACGACACTGAGTGCGACGGAGCGCGCCTCGCGCCAGCGTACCATCGACGACAAGCAAAAGACCCTGCAGCGGGAGGTCCAGGATGCTCAGTCGGATTACCAGCAGGCCCTCGGCGAAGCGTTCCAGGGACTGGCGCAGAAGTTTGGCGCTGTCTTGCAGGACTATGCAAAAACCAATGGATACGGTGTGGTGTTGGATGTGAGCTCGCAGCAAACCCCAGTGCTCTGGGCCAGCAAGGGCGCGGACATCAGCGAAGCCGTCATTGCGGAATACAACCAGAAGTCCGGTATCCCGGCAGCGCCAGCCACGGCTCCAACGCCTAGCGGCACAACCGCGACCCATCATCACAGCACGACCACATCTCACTAGAAGCTGTCTCATAAACACGAAATCGCTCGATACGTCGGTTGTGAGACCCGCAATCAAAGCGGGTCTCAGGTAGTTGGCCAAAGTCGCCACGCCATATTTGAGGCAGCTTCTTGAGTTGTGTAAATTGCCGATCAATAGGGATCGGCGGTTTGCGCGAGGATGGATTTGGCCTCAACGAAAGCGGGCGGTTTCAGCCGAGTACCGACGAACCGCCTATTTGCTTGTCTCGGTCGTGCTATTCCTGGACTTTCCGGGAAATGCATTGCGGGCTGGCATGCGGGGGAATACGCGCGCGATAGATTTTGCAGGAGATGCGCAGACCCCTTCGATGAGCACTTCGTTCTAGTTCGAGGAGCGATTTGTGCAGTTGTGGCAGGCCCTAGCTTGCGGTGGGGTAGGCTCGACGGCCAAATGCCGCTTCCAGAACGAGTTGAAACCGTGCAGCAACGGGCCACAGCGGTTTGACGGAAGATTTTCAGCGCTCCTATAATTCCCCCAGACAACTTTTAGCAGAAATGTAACGCGTTCCCCCTCGGCAGATTCTGGTGCGGATGGTTTGGCGCGATGGAATACCACGCGCAGTCTTTCCTGGCAGAATTGCTGCATAGGAGGAAGTCGCAATTGATCGCACCATGAGAGATTCGGTCTCGCCTGTCTACGCTGCAACCCGGGGCAAGCCCAGTTGCCACAAACCGGTAGCTAGCCTCCAAAGATCTAGAAAGTTTCAAAACCAGCTCCACCGGCATGGTGGACATTGAGCGGAAATAAAAGGAGCTCCAAATCATTATGAAGCGTTCTTCATTCGTGGTTGCCGCACTGGCAGCGACCTTCGCAGTCGGCGCCGTGGCGCAGACCAGCCTGCCTCCATCCGCACCCTTACCCGCGTCGGCTACAGCAGCGCCCACCGGGGCCACCAAGATTGCCGTCATCGCATTTCAGCCGGCCGTGGCCGCCACCAACGAAGGCCGTGCTGCCTTTGCCAGAGTTCAGCAGAAGTTTCAGCCCAAGCAAACGGAATTGAAGGGGTTGAGCGACCAGATTGACACCCTGAAGAAGCAATTGCAGGCCGACGGCAGCACGTTAAGCCAGGAAGAACGCGCGACCCGGTTGCGCACCATTGATGACAAGGAGAAATCTTTGCAGCGAGAGGCGCAGGACGCGCAGGCTGACTTTCAGCAGGCAATGTCGGAGGCCTACCAGGGGATCGCGCAGAAGTTCTATGCGGTTCTGCAGGATTACTGCCAGGAGAACGGCTACGGCGCGGTGTTCGACATGAGCTCGCAGCAAACTCCGGTCGTGTGGGCAAGCAAAACCGCCGACATCAGCGAAGCCGTCGTGCAGGAATACAATCAGAAATCCGGTGTCGCAGCTCCGCCGACGTCCGCTGCCCAGCCGGCAACGCCTGCGACCACGACGCACCGCCACCCGACAACAACCTCGCATTAGTACTACAGTTGCGTGCGTCTTGAAAAGCGCTGGTCCACAGTGGGTGTGTGTCCCACCCGGGAACTGGTTCGCTCCACCGGGCAGCAATCGGAGCAGGAGTGGAGGAGACGAAGCGTTTGCAGCATCCGGTGTAACAGGGTCGTTTAAGCGACTTGGCGAGCATACAAGCCGTAACGCGAGTAAACGCAGAGCAGGCCTCGAGCGGAATTTCTAACTTTGGGGTTTGTTGTCCGGGTGCTCAACGAGGGCGTAACGTTCGACGCCCATTTCACCTCGGACATCCACGCCCGCTTGCTTCGCACCGTCCGGGCCTGGCGCACGGATGGTGCCGGTTCCGAACGCATCGGCGGCCAGGGATGCAGCCGCCAACTGTTTATTGCAATTGCTGTTCCATCCCCGTCGCCTCTATCTAGGCGCTCCGTGCCGCAACTTCGGGAAATGGTATGTCAAAAAATCGCTGCGTCCATCGATATATTGCAGCCGGGCGTGCTCAGACAAACGCAAACTGGCGGACAAGCGCAAGCTGGCCCATGCCGACAAAATCAAGCGTGCGAAGTCTGCCATTAGGAACTATCGCACCCGTCCGGCGAAGTGGGCCGCGATGGATTGGAAGGAATGGGTCTGCCAGTCGGAGAAGGACATAACCGCCAATTTCTTGACCCTTGCCGTGAACCGTGGCGAACTGAAAGTCCCATCGCACAGACAAGCTCCATGACGTGCGTATGACGTGCGGCGCTGCCAGACCGTAAAATGTATTTTCCAAGTAGCTGATTGTTAATGGGTTATGGTGGGCGCTGCAGGATTCGAACCTGCGACTTCCACCGTGTGAAGGTGGCACTCTACCGCTGAGTTAAGCGCCCCGACCCGTCAAGGGCTGAATCCCCGGCAAGTTGCAACCGCGAGGGCCGCGCCGGTGAGATGGGATAATAAAACTAAAGATGCCGCAGAAGCATCCCGTTCGCCCCAGTATACGCTAGAATCCGAACACACCACATGGCTGCAATGGACGGAAATCCGGGGCGGAATCATCCACGGGATATCGACCAGCGTCGGCGATCGGAGGCACAGCTTTCCGACGATGCCAGCGGGCGGGACGCGGATGCCGATCAGGGTCGTGGGCCTGCCAGCGATGCTGAGGAAGCTGCGGATCCGCCTTTTGACGACGCTGAAACCCACAGCAATCAATCATCTTCGCAAAGCGTGAATCAGGATGAACGGTATGATGTCGACTCCTCCGACGAAGAGGAAGGCACCGGTTCGCCAGACTTGGGCAACTTTCAGCACGGCGATGGGTTAGAAGAAGCAGGCGAACCCCCTATTTCCTCGGAAAATGAGGCTATTTGGGCGGAAGAAACGCAACTTTCTTCCCTGAATGGTGTTCCACGGGTTATGGGTACGATCGCGCTGGAACGGATCCCACTCGACGAGCAGAGCGCCAGGTTGGCAGGTTCTCATCTGCAACCCGGACTTGCCACCGCTCTGGCCCAGATGAGCGATGCGGAGATCATGCAGCGGGCAGGTGCAGGAGACGAGGCCTGCCTCGAGTTCCTCATCGCCAAATACCGGCGACCGATCATTAGCTTCATGTACCGCATGGTGCACAATCAGTCGGTTGCGGAGGAGTTGGCCCAGGAGGTTTTTCTGCGGGTCTACCGTGCCCGGGCAACGTACCGGGCGGAGGCGCGTTTCTCTACATGGCTCTATCGGATCGCATCGAATATGGCCATCAACTACGCTCGTGATACCAAATATGAACGCGCCTCCGCCAGCATCTTCCTAGATCAGGCGGATGTTGATACAGGCTCGAAACCGGATGTCCCCGATCTTCGTCCGATTGCAGAACAGGATATGCTGCAGGATGAACGAATGCGGCGCATTCGAGAACATGTGATGGCATTGCCGGAGCGGCAACGGATGGCTGTCCTGATGCACAAGTATCAGGACATGGACTATCGGCAGATTGGTGCCGTGCTGAAGCTAAGTGAGTCAGCGACGAAGTCGCTCTTGTTTCGTGCTTACCAGACGCTACGAGAGAAGCTGAAAGAGTTTGCTGATTAACGAAAGGAGAGAGCTGCCATGAAATGTGAAAAGCCTCAGGTACATTTGCCCGATATGATTTTAGATCCGACTCGTGTGCCCGCCGAGGCGTTGCAACACCTGAAGGAATGTTCTCATTGTGCTGGCGAATTGAAAGAACTGCAGGCGACGATGCAATTGCTGGATGCGTGGAAGGCGCCCGAGCCGAGCCCCTATTTCGATACCCGACTGGCGGTGCGTCTGCGAGAGGCCAGAGAGTCGGAAGCGCCCGGATGGCTGGAGCGGCTGCGATTGCATCTGATGTTTGGAAGTAACCTGCACGTGCGCCCTGCCGCTGCAGCGGCATTTGCTCTGCTGATCATCGTCAGTGGCGGCTCCTATTTGGGAGTTGTCAGTTTGAACCATACCGTTGTCCCTCCCCCGCAACAAACGGTCTCTGCCACCGTAAACGACTTGGAACTTCTCGATTCCAGCGCCCAGACACTGCAGCAACTGGCATCGTTCGACGAGACGAATGGAGACGGCGGTTCAGCTACCGTCAGCGGAAATTTTTCTAACTAACGGCGGTTCCAAACATCGCTAAGTCGGGTACGAACGGACGGGTGGGTGCTGGCACTTTGCAATAGAGAGCGAGAGCGGCGCACGGGCGGGTTCAAGTTCGGCGCTGCGAATGGAAAAATGATCTATATTGGGAAAAATCGTAGTGTGCTTGCTGTACTGTCTGTCCGGCGGCGCAAGGGTAGTTCTACGGTTGATTTTCGCCATTCTCTTTGGCGCAATTTCCTCCTTCTTGCGGTTTGGGCGATAGTACTGACCTGCGGTATGGGGTGGGCGGCTCAGTGTTCGAATGGTCCTTATCCCAATCGAGTCGGCTCGTGGGAACCTGTCGAGTGGTCCCAGTCAAGCAATGGAGTCCCGGGCAACGGTGGTAGTTATGCAGGTGGCGTACCTCTCCGACCTCTTCCTCCGGAACGTGATCGGGAACATCTAGGCGAATGGCTGCGGCAACACAAAAATATGTCTTTCGCGGAGCAGGAGCGTGCGCTGCGGATTGAGCCGGGATTCAACCGGCTTCCTCCAGCCCGTCAGCAGCGATTGTTGCAGCGCTTGCAGCAATTGGACGCGATGCCGCCGGTGCGCCGGGAACGAATGCTGCAACGTTTGGAGACTTGGGAAAGGTTGTCCCCGGAGCAGCGGCAACAGGTTCGCGTTGGAATCATGGAAGTGCATCAGATGCCGTTCGACCGCCAGGTCATGATCCATCGGGCAGTTCGAGATTTGAGTGAATTCCAGCCCCGGCAGCGCGATGAGATTTTGAACTCTTGGGAATTCCGGCACCGCTATTCCGACTACGAACGACAGGTTCTCGCAACGCTGATGCTTGCCCAGCCTTACCAGCCGCTCCGGCCGCAATGACCAGCCAAAAATCTGGGAATCGATTCAAATAGCAGCAAGTTTCGTCTTGAAGCGCTCTCCCAGACTCAGACTCATCTTGCATTGGACAAGCGTAGATATTCATGTTCTCAGCCGACCACTGGTAATATTGCTAGTAGCGATCCTTGTCGGCGGCATCCACAAGTAGAGTCGTTCCGCCGCAGCATTGGCCCCGTGAAAAATTGGGCTGAGCAGATGCAGTGCCGACGCGATTCGTTGATGGGTCTGTCTCCCACTGGGAGAACAAATATAAACTCTACCCCTTGGGAAGCAGAGGCTGAATGGCAATCACTGGCCAACTTGATTTGGCGTCAGAGTCATCTCGCGACGATTGGAAGAAAATTCAGATCGCGTATTTTTCTATGGAAATTGCAGTTGCTCCCAACATGCCCACCTATAGCGGGGGCTTGGGAGTCCTCGCGGGAGACACGCTCCGATCCGCGGCAGATACTGGCCTGCCTTTGGTAGCTGTCACCCTCCTGCACCGCAAAGGATATTTCCACCAGCACTTGAATACTGACGGCGTGCAAACCGAAGAAGACGAGCCTTGGAAGCCGGAGACTCTGTTGCAGCCGCTTGAACCCTTGGCCGCCATTACCATTCAAGGCCGTCCTGTGATGGTTCGCGCCTGGCGCACAGACATTGTAGGCACCGATGGTCACATCGTTCCCGTAATCTTCCTCGACACGGACCTTGATCCCAATGACATCTGGGATCGTCAATTGACGAACCATCTCTACGGCGGCGATACTTTCTACCGCCTGTGTCAGGAGACAGTTCTCGGCATCGGCGGAATCGAAATCCTTACCGCCCTGGGCTGCCAGCCCACTGTCTATCACATGAATGAAGGTCATGCGGCGTTGCTGACCATCGGTCTGCTGCAGCAACAGGTCGCCGATGGCAATCTGCTGGACGCGACCCAGGATGACCTGGATGCGGTTCGGGCTCAGTGTGTCTTCACCACCCACACTCCGGTTCCCGCCGGCCATGACAGATTCTCCCTCGATCAGGCGCGTCAGGTTCTAGGCGAAGAACGCACCCAGGCACTCGAAAAGTTCGGCTGTTGTCACGACGGCATGTTGAACATGACCTATGTCGCGCTGCGCTTTTCCCGCTACGTCAACGGCGTGGCCATGCAACATGGCCGCGTTTCGCGCGAAATGTTCCCCGAATACTCCGTACAGGCCATCACCAACGGAGTTCATGCCGCCACCTGGATTCAACCCTCCCTGCAGGCATTGCTCGACGAGAGAGTTTCAAGCTGGCGACGCGATAATCTCTACCTCCGCTTCGCCATCGGCATTGCTCCCAGCGAGATTCGAAGCCGCCACCTGGATGCGAAACGCAAGCTCATCGATACCGTTCGCGAGCGCGTCGGCGTTACCCTGCAAGAAGACAAGTTCACCATAGGATTTGCCCGTCGCGCGGCGGCCTATAAGCGCGCTGACATGTTATTTTCCGATCCCGCCCGCCTGAATCGATTGGCCGAAGAATATGGCGGCATCCAGATCGTCTACGCAGGCAAAGCCCATCCCCACGATCAGGTGGGGAAAGCCATCATCCATCACGTGATCGAAGCCAGCGCCAAGCTCACCTCGGACCACATTCGCATCGTCTACCTTGAAAATTATGAATGGGACCTGGGAGCCATCCTGACCGCTGGCGCGGATTTGTGGCTGAACACCCCTCGCCGCCCATATGAGGCCTCAGGAACCAGCGGCATGAAGGCTGCCATGAACGGCGTTCCCAGCCTCAGCACCCTCGACGGCTGGTGGATTGAAGGCTGCATCGAAGGTGCCACCGGCTGGGCCATCGTGGAGTCCGAGGACGAGGTGCAAGAGGCCGAATCTCTGTACGACAAGCTCGAAAACGAAATTCTTCCTCTTTACTACCACTACCCCGACCGCTGGGCAGAGATCATGCGCATGGCCATGGCCATCAACGGCTCCTTCTTCAACACCCACCGCATGCTCTACCAGTACGTGACCAACGCGTACTTCCCCGGGGACGCCCCACTTCGCCGAAAATTCCAGCCCGAACTCGTATTGACCCGCTGATCTCTTGGAGGCTGGTCGCACGCGAGATTTCACCCGGCTTTACAGGCTGCGGAAAAACTCTTCGTCTCCCCTTGTGGCTGTTTCTTCGGCGGGGTTTGCGCGTCCAATGAATATGCGTGGAAACGATCGGTAGCAGTCAGCGATGTTCAGCTGCATAACCTTGGCGCAACGGATTCCCGCCGACCATCCGGCGCGGCAGATTCGTGCGCTTGTGGACCGTGCGCTGGAGCGCATGGATGCCGAGTTAGAGAAACTCTACTCCGATATCGGCGCCCCTCGATCACCCCGGAACGGCTGTTGCGGGCCACGTTGCTGAGGGTGCGGAAAGCCCCTGCGCAGCTTCAAGACGATTGTCCAACTGATCGCAGCAACCGGCACCACGGCCGGACTCGCGGTACGCGCCGAATTGGATGAGAGCAAATGTTCCCAGGGCGTGAAAATATCGGATGAAAAATTCGCCGCCATACGACGCGCGCGGCATTGCTCCCATGGCGACCGGAACTGCACGATATCGCCACACTGAAGCATTTTTATGTACAATGCGTTATTCGATCCCGTGGCCATTTTCCCAATCTGGCCAAGGCCCCCAACCCGTTACAATCCAAATATGCCAGAGCCATCCGATCCGCCCGAGGTCGAGGAGGACGATACCTATTTCGATGGCCCATACCTGGTTTTCACTGAGGCGTACCATCGAAAACGAGGCTATTGCTGCCAATCAGGCTGCCGTCATTGCCCATACGGCTTCTTGAAAAACAACGGCCAGCCGCCCGACCGGCTCTTCTGAGGGGTGTATCGCGGCAAGCATCTATTCTCTGCCTTTCCTGAAAGAAAGGCCGCACTGAAACGATCTTCGCGATCAATAGCACAGGAGAACCGGTCTCGCTGTTGCAGAAAATGAACCGAAACGCCTGGATCTTCCATCCAAGTGATCCAGCCGTTTGTATCGTAGGTTTCAGCGACGAATGTTCATCCGGATGAGGTAAACTGCGCCGCATGCACGATGTAGCCAATTCTGAACACGTAGAAGATCATTTTGAGTCCACAGAGCTGGTGCGCGATGTCGTCATTGGCATGTCAGACGGCTTGACGGTCCCCTTCGCCTTGGCGGCCGGACTCTCCGGCACCGTCGGCTCCTCTCATATCGTTGTCTTGGCAGGCCTTGCCGAAATTGCAGCCGGCTCCATCGCCATGGGGTTGGGCGGATATCTCGCGGCGCGCGGCGACGTGGAGCATTACGCCAGCGAGCGCCGTCGTGAGGAAAAAGAGATTGTCGAGCGAACCCGAGACGAGGAAGAAGAGATCTACCAGATTTTCGAGGAGTACGGGGTCGAGCGCACAGAAAGCGATTCCGTGTTGACGGCTTTGAAGCGCAATCCAAAAGCGTGGGTCGATTTTATGATGCGTTTTGAACTTGGCCTGGAAAAACCGGCCAGCCACCGCGCACGCCAAAGCGCCGCCGTCATCGCTTTCTCCTACATCGCCGGTGGATTTATTCCCTTACTCCCCTATATGATCCTGCTGCATGCCTCCTCCGCATTACGCGCTTCCGTGGTCATTACCTTGATTGCGCTCTTCTTTTTCGGCGCAGTGAAAGGACGTTTGACCGGCGGCGGCACGATGAAGTCCGCGTTACAAACAGTTTTTATAGGCGGCTTGGCTGCGGGCGCTGCATACACCCTGGCCCGGTTGCTCAGCGTGCATCCTAGCTTCTAGCGCATACATAGGAGTTGATCGCGTGGGCGTTTTGGAAGTTACACCGGTGGAAGGAAACCTCCCCTCTTTAGCGCACCGCTTTCATGCGGTACGCGCCATGACAAACACCCTGGCTCGGCCGCTTACCGCCGAAGACATGATGGTCCAGTCCTGTCCCGAAGCCAGTCCGGTGAAATGGCACCTGGCACACACTACCTGGTTTTTTGAGACGTTTGTCCTGCGTCCATATTTGGCCGACTATCAGCCGCTTCATCCAGATTTTCTGTGGCTCTTTAACAGCTACTACAAGTCCCTCGGGGAGCATCCGGAAAAGCGGCTGCGTGCCTCCTTCTCGCGCCCATCTCTGGATCAAATTCGAGCCTATCGTCAGCACGTCGAAGACGGCATCGCGCAATTATTGGCCAGTGGTGCATCCGCGGAGGTACGCGACCGCATCGAACTGGGAATGCATCACGAACAGCAGCACCAGGAGCTGATCGCAACCGACATCAAGCACGCTTTCTGGTCCAATCCTCTGCAGCCCGTCTACGCCGAATCTCGCCCTGCGCGCCCCGACAACTCCGAGCCGCACCAATGGCTGGACTATGCCGGTGGCATGTTTGAAATTGGCAATCGCGGCGATGGCTTCGGCTTCGACAATGAATTCCCTCGCCATCAGGTGTTTCTTCAGCCCTTTCGCCTCGCTTCCAGACCTGTAACCTGTGCGGAATATCTTCGCTTCATGGTAGACGGCGGCTATCGTCGTCCAGAATTCTGGCTTTCCGACGGCTGGGACACGATCCAGTCGCTGGGCTGGCAGGCGCCTCTCTATTGGCAACAGAATTCTTCCGGCAACTGGCA
>JAJZCA010000038.1 GCA_021798735.1 Acidobacteriota bacterium
GCATGGCGGATCTCACCGTATTGAACGCCATTCTGTAGGTGGCCGAGCAGGAATGCAAGTGGCGCGGCCTGCCCCAGCGTTTCGGAAACTGGCACACCATCTACACCCGCATGAGCTGCTGGCGGGCCTGGGAGCGCTGCATCTGATTATGGATCGCGCCTACGAGGACAACAAGACCCGGCAACTGCCCCTGGATTTCGGCTTTGTTCTAAAACGGCAGTTAAAAGCGTAGGGGAGCGGCAAGGGGTTGTTGCAGTGGCACTTTGCACTGCTCCGCATCTGACCAAAATGGTGAAATCCTCAATGTTTGCAGCCGTTTTTGCTTTGAACCAGTTGGCCATTCCGACGCATTTCGACTGCCGTTTTTAGGGCCAATCGCGTCGAGGAAAGCGGTGCAACATGTCCGTATTTTTCCAAAAACCGATCTGGGCCCGCGGCGAATTTGGACAGTGAGGCTGAGTCATTCATGAACACTCGTGGTATTTCAGCCTTCGCGCTGCACGTTGCAATTGTTCTCACCACAACCGCTGCGCTGGTTGCAGGGGCTGTCAATGCTCCGCAAGGTTGGATGCTCGGCCCATTCCACCGGGCTTCCAATTCGCCCGTAATTTCGCCACAGCCAGGCGCGACATTCATGGACCCGATCCGCAGTCATTTCGTCCATTGGGAGGCGCTGCACACGTTCAATCCAGCGGCCACTGTGTACAACGGAAAAATCGATTTGCTCTATCGCGCGGAAGACAATACCGGGAGGATGGTGATCGGCATGCACACTTCGCGTCTTGGACTGGCTGAGAGCAAGGATGGAATTCATTTCATTCGCCGGGGCACCCCCGTCTTCTATCCAGCGAAAGATGCACAACAAACCCGCGAGTGGCCCGGCGGCGTGGAAGACCCTCGAATCGTCGAGGGCGAAAACGGCACCTACGTGCTGACATATACGCAATGGAACCGGAAAACTTATACCGTCGGCGTGGCGACGTCAAAAGATCTGTTGCACTGGACCAAATACGGGCCCGCCTTTGCCGGTGCGGAAGGTGGGAAGTACGACCAGCTCGAATACAAATCCGCCGTCATCCTTACGCAGTTGGTCGGCGATCGTCTGCTCGCCGCAAAACTTCATGGCAAGTACTGGATGTATTGGGGGGAAATTCAAATTCGCCTGGCCACCTCACACGACCTGATTCACTGGACTCCGGTGGAAGACTCTCAAGGGAAGCCTCTCGTGCTTCTTACCAGACGGACCGGACTTTTTGACAGTGCATTTCCTGAGGTGGGGCCGCCGCCGGTCCTGATGCCGCAGGGAATTCTTTTGTTCTATAACGGCAAGAACGCCGACCACGGCGGTGCTTCGGGAATCGGGGCGGGCGCGTATTCCGGCGGCCAAGCCTTGTTTTCCGCGGACGATCCCGCCAGACTGCTGAAGCGCGCCAATCAGTCCTACATTCAACCCAAACTGTCGTGGGAGAAAAGCGGCCAATACACCGCAGGTACTACATTTACTGAGGGGCTCGTCTTTTTCCATGGCAAGTGGTTTCTCTATTATGGTGCGGCTGACACGTACGTGGGCGTGGCAGAGTGCGACCCGTCGCATGGCAGTTTGCGAACATCCATCTCAACGGGACATCCCGCTCCAAAACGAGGGAGACGATGAGCCCAATGGACTTCAAAAAATGAATAGCTTGCTTGGGAAACAACATACTTACGCCATCAAAAGTGGGTGGGGATTGGCCTAGCAAACTGATTCCGATGATCGTTCCCTGGCTTTCAACGATCCGCTCGGCCACTTTCACGATTTGGGTTGTCCGTTTCTAATCTGCTTGGAGGTTATTGTTAACCAATCTTGCAGCGATTCTGGGCTACACCGGGAGGAGAGGTTTCAAGAGGGATTGTCAGCGGCGCTTACGTCTGCTGGCTGGGAAGGCGGCTTTCGTGGGACATGGCGAAGGCAGGATCCAGAAGACCGTACGCAATCGTAAGCCCGTAAGCATCAATTCCATAAGAGTCTCCTATACGATCGGGTTGGAAGTGCTGCAATCGCATTCCATTCTTCCTGTGCCATCTTTCTCTTCGGCTTATTAGAGTGGAAGGACGCCCAGTCTTGAACCCATCGAAATAAAAGTCCGAAGTTTCCCCAACACTCTGACGTATTTGAAGAACAATTTTTCCGTGAACTGGTATAATCATGTCCCCGGAAGTTGTGAAGCCACAGGCCCGGAAACCGGAAAAACACGGTTTTTAGGATTTTTTCGCCGTCGGCAAATGTCTTGGAAATCGCGTGCGCCCAGATGAAACGATGGGTCGCATCGCAATGTATGATTCTAAGGAGATCGGAGTCGAAGCCCTGAACTCTGGACTCTTCGCATTTGGACATCATGTCCGAAAATGGGCGACGACTGGCCGAAGCTGAACGCCCCCCCCGAAGGCATATACCTGCGTGCCGTTATGTTTAAAGTTGGAAAATGCTGCCTGAAGAATTGCAATACCGATTGCAGCAGTTAGCCTGAAACTCATTTCCCGCTGAGGGCATTACTTGGGATGAAGCAGTTTGAGTCATTTCGGTTGGATACATCGAATGAATGTCTCTGGCAAAACCATTTGCAGATCAATCTTCCGCCGAAACCCTTCGCGGTTTTGCGCTACCTGGTGGAGAACCCGGGAAGGTTGATAACTCATAATGAACTGCTGGATGCGCTCTGGCCTGAAACGTATGTCCAGCCTCAGGTGCTGCGGACGTACATGCTGGATCTGCGCAAAATCCTGGGAGACGATCCAGCGTGCCCGCGGTTTATCCAGACGTTGCCGAAGCGCGGCTATTGTTTTGTGGCACAGGTCAAGGATGGGAGCGGGACGGAAGTCGCGGATGCGTCCGCGGTTGAGGCGCAACCTGCGATTTTCGACGGAGTCGTAGGGCGTGAACCGGAGCTGCTTCGCCTGAAGACTCTTGCGCAGGCACTAGCCTGTGGGCAGCGGCAAACGGTCTTCAGCACAGGTTTTCTATGCCCTTTTGAGGCGCCGGAAAGAATCCTAGCCTGCGGGCAGCGGCAAACGGTCTTCATCACAGGGCCTACGGGCATTGGAAAAACTGCACTGGTCGATGCAGCCTGCCACCAGATGGTCGCCATGTTATCTGCCACAGTGGCTGCTGGACAGTGCGTGGAAGGGTTGAGCAAGAAGGTAGACTATTACGTCGTAATGGAAATTCTTCGCCATCTCTGCGCTTCGGCGGATGGGGAGAGAGTGATTCGGATTCTCTCCACCATGGCGCCTGCCTGGCTACCCACGCTTGGCCGGGAATCCGCTACGCCAGCGACAACGGATCCGCGATTTACGCCCCAACGCACACCAGGAGATATTTGTGGAGCGTTGGAGGAACTGGCAAAAGAAAAAGCGCTCGTCCTCGTCTTTGAAGATCTGCATTGGGCGCATGATTCCACGTTGGAGTTGATATCAGCCCTGGCACGGCGACGTACGCCGGCAAAGTTGATGCTGCTGGTGACCTACAGCTCCCATTGCACATCCGCGGAACATCCCCTGAAAGCGTTGAAGCAAGACCTGGTGCTGCATCGGCAGTGCACCGAGTTGGCGTTAGCGCCGCTGGCCAAGACAGCGGTCCGACAAGTATTGTGCAGAGAATTGGGGCAAGAGGCGTTACCAACAGGCTTAGACACCTTCGTCTACCGGTACTCCGAGGGCAATCCTCTATTCGCTCTTGCGCTGCTGAGGCACCTTATCTCCCAGCATGTTCTGATGCGCGACGGCGCAAACGGTTCCGGTCGATGGGAGCAGCGTGCGCCCTTTCCAGACATGGAAACCGGTGTGCCGCAGGAACTGGTGCAGTTGATTGATCCGGAAATTGAACGGCTGCCTCCAGCCGAACAGCGCATTTTGGAAGCAGCCAGCCTGATGCGTGTTGTGTTTCCCGCGTGGGCCGTGGCAGCCGTGCTGGAACAAGGTCTGGCAGAAACGGAAGAGGCATGCGACAAGCTGGCGCGACGTTTGTGTTTTGTACACCGCGCCGGGCCCGATGAACTTCCGGACGGTACGCGTTCGGACTTCTATGCATTCGCGCATGGGCTCTACCGCGAAGTTTTATACCAGAAGCAGTCGGCGTCGCGACGGGCGAAGGGACATACGCGGATTGCGGAGCGGTTGGGCGAGCTGTTCGCAGGGCGCGAGGACAAGGTTGCGCGAGAGATGGCGATGCATTATGAAGCGGCAGGCAACTGGAAGCGCGCGATAACTGCGCTGCGCACGGCGTCGCGGCATGCGCATCAGCGTCAGGCATATTCAGAAGCCGCACAATTGCTGCAACATAGTCTGGGAATCGCGGAAAATCTGAATGATGCAGAACGACGCGTCATTGAACGGGAGATTCAGGCGGAGTTGGACCTGGCGAGGGTCGCAACGGAGGGCCCCAAACAGTCGCAACATACGTCTGCAGAAATTGACGGATTCTGGATGGGAACTTGACAACTTTATTCTTGCGAATCGCTACTGTGGCGAACATAGGCAGGAGGTACCACATATGCGATTCACACTTCATACCGTTCTGGCGTCGGCAGCCTTCATGGTGACAGCAGCTTTGGCGACCAACCCCGCAATGGCGTCCACTCTCAAGGTACCCTTCAGCTTTACTGTTGCCGGTAAGACGTGTCCCGCCGGTCGCTACACCGTAAAGGAGAACGCGATTGGCAGTTACGTGACGCTGACTAACGAAGATTCGAGCCGCGTTTTCACTTGGACTCTCGGTCCAGGCACCCCGGACCCCACCGACAACAACGTTGTACTGAAGTTTGACGTGGCCGGACAGACGCACCTGCTGCGGTCCGTTCAATTTGGTGCGATGACGACTTCCAGGTTGGATAAGAACGTTCGCAACGGCGAGTATGCCTCGGCTGAAATTGTGGCGTATCACGGCCAATAGATCAATTCGGACGGGTAAGGCAGCTGTCACGCATGCACTCGAAAACCACTCGAGAAGAGGGCGCATCGATCTTTCGATGGCCCTCTTTTAGTTGGTTATCCATGGCAAGTTTTACGCTTGCCGCAACTCGACCTCGTAAACTGTAAGCATGAAGGCATTGCCAAGGTTTGATGTGGAAGGTCAGGTTGCGCTGGTGACCGGTGCAGCGCGTGGGTTGGGAAGAGCGATTGCGTTGGCCCTGGCGGAGGCGGGTGCGGATGTTGCGCTGGGCCTCAGGCAACTCGGCAACGACGGTGGCTTGGCACAGGAGATTGCTGCTAGAGGTCGCCGCGCATTGCCGCTGCAAATGGACATGACGGATCTGCAACAGATCCATCGCGCTGTCGAGGATACCGAGCGATACTTCGGCAAGCTGGACATTCTTGTGAACAATGCCGGAATCGCCCCTGACAATCTTGCGGAAAATGTGACGGAAGAGGACTTCGACCAGACGCTCGCCATCAACCTGAAGGGGACCTTCTTCGCCAGTCAGGCAGCGGGTCGCGTGATGATCCGACAGAAGCGCGGATGCATCGTCAACATGGGTTCGCAGGCTGGGTTTGCGGCTTTGCCCACGGAGTCGGTCTACTGTATGACCAAGGCCGGAATTTCCCACCTGACCAAGTGCCTGGCTGTGGAATGGGGGAAATACAACATCAATGTGAATGCCGTGGCGCCTACATTTATTCACACGCCGGGTACGGAGCAGGCCCTTTCCAATCCAGATTTTCACGCCGAAGTGATCCGGAACATCGCCGCGCTGCATCGCATTGGCGAACCCATTGAAGTGGCTGGCGCCGTGGTTTTTCTGGCGTCGCCTGCGGCTTCGCTGATTACCGGCCATACTCTTTTGATCGACGGGGGATGGACTGCGCGCTAGCGAATCAAACGTAGCGAAAGTGTTACGCGGTTCGCGCGTGGCAGGGAATTTCTATTCCACCGCAGTCTATCGATTCTTTCAGGAGTTTTGCGAGCCGCACCGCAAGCGCCGAATCCGCGGCGTCGGAGTGCTCTAGCGTTGGGACAGATCTCGTATCCAAAGGTCTTTGAATTCCATATTGCCCTGGCCGCCGGCGTGCAACTGCAGCGCAATCTTGCCATCGAACGAACTTGCGTTGGGGTCGGTAAAATCTACCATGGGAACGCCGTTCAGCCGCGACTTGTAGCGGTTGCCGGTCACCTCTACCAGATAGTCGTTCCACTCGCCCATGCGCACCACACTTTCATTTTCCGGAGCAGGCCAGACCACCCAACCGCGCCCGTCTTCCCCGTACACGCCGCCAGTGTGATGCATCATCTTGCAGTCGATTTCAAACTGCATGCCTTGCGTGGTGTCTACGGATCCGGGTTTGAATCCCGTGTGAAAAAACACGCCGCTGTTGCCATCCCCAACGCACTTGAAACGCAGCGACAGCTGAAAGTCCTTATAGTTTTTCCTGGTTTCCAGATACCCGTATGCTTGCGTGAGCCCTTTGCCATGAATGACTCCGTTTTCTACGGTCCAACTTTCTTTGCCGATTCTGGTCCAACCGGTTAGATCGGTCCCGTTGAACAGGGAAACCCAATCCTCTCCGGGCAGCTTGGCCTTTTCCTGCGCTGCAAGTACACAACCGACCGATGCCACTGCAGCCAGGACCAACACCCTGGCGATACGCTGGTTACGCATCTGAAAAGGGTCTTTACGATTTCGGACTGCGCCGGACTTCTCCGGGCATGGCGATGCCAGGCGTGGAAGTTTCATCCCTATATATCCTCCAATAGTTGGAACATCACATACCAGTGCAAAGACGGATGGGGATTCAGACACTCACGACGCGGATGCCGGCTTTTTCAAACGCAGCCACAGCGTCGTCAGGTATACCGTCGTCGGTAATTAAGACATCGATCATGGCAACTGGACAAATGATGACCGGGCTGATCATGCCCACTTTACTGGAATCGGCCACGACGATCACCTGCTTGGTTTGACGCGTCATGGCGCGGAAGACTGCGGCCTCATCCGATTCAATGGTGGTGGCGCCGCGTTCCGGATCGACGCCGCAGACGCCGACAAAGACCCGATCCATCATGACCACATTCAACGATTCGATGGCCGCGGGGCCAATCAGCGAGAATGCTCCTTGCCAGCGCATACGGCCGCCTGTCAGCGTGGTGTCCAATCCGGCACTGCTGCTCAGTTCCATGGCAATGTTGACGGCGTTGGTAATAATGTGAAGATTGTTGCGGTGGCGAAGGTACTGAGCCAACCTGGTTGTCGTCGTCCCTGCGGTAATGCCGATGGTCTCATTCTCCTGTACCAGCCCGGCCGCTGCCTGCGCGATACGCTGCTTCTCTTTTGCAAACCGCTCTTCGCGGACCCCGAAAGCTGCGTCGAACCGGAATGGCTCATACACGGCTTGATCTGCCAGCATGGCGCCGCCGTGGGTGCGGTGGACAAGGCCACGTTCTTCCAGACGTACCAGGTCGCGGCGCACGCTGGCAGGAGACATTTTCAGAAGCACAGTTAATTCATCGACAGAAGTTTTGCCGTGGTGCAGGAGCAGCCGCAGAATTTCTTTGGCGCGTTTATCGATCTTGGAAGATACAACCACGTGACCCGCTTCGATTTTACTGGATGTGACGAAACGCGTGCTATTCGTGAACATCCTGGAGCACTCCACTCGAAATCGTATTCAGCTCTTCGCACAACCCACGTACATTCTCTTCGAGAACGACGTAGCGCGCAAATTCGTCATTGGCCACTGAGCCCATTTTCAGCGAATGATTGTGGAAGGTGACGGGACTTTGCGTTCTTGTTCTCAGCGAACAATGGAATTCCGTTGCTTTTGTGCGCAAAGCAATTTTGCGGATATTCTCCTGCCGGATGCCACCCCCTACCATGATGCGAATGCGTCCCTTTGCAGCATCGATCAGGCGTGCGACCTGCTCGGCGCCCTGGCTGACGGTTTGCGCGCCGCCCGAAGTCAGGATGCGATGCGCGCCCGTTTCGATCACCCGCTCCAGAGATTCGTCCAGGTCCGCCGACATATCGAAGGCGCGATGAAACGTCACTTCCATGGGGTGGGCCAAGCGGACCAATTTGCGGGTCCGTTCCACATCGACGTGGCCATCTTGATCGAGCAAACCGACAACAATACCGTCAGCTTCCAGCTCTTTTGCCCTGATCACGTCTGCTTTCATCACATCGAATTCATAATTCGTATAGAAAGAATCCCCGCCCCGGGGCCTTACCATGACAAACACTTGAATTTCAACGTGCTTGCGAACCGCCTGGATCAGGCCGTCACTGGGAGTAATGCCTCCCTCGTTCAGGTCGCTGCACAATTCAAGTCGCTGTGCTCCGCCGGCTTGGGAAGCGATCGCCGATTCCACGGAATCCACACATATCTCGAGCATAATGATGACGGATTCCATTTTCTCATACCGTCCGGAACCCTCGTCGTTTACGAGGGTTCCGGACGCAAAGAAGATTCGGGTCCATAGGTTGTTGCCGTTTACGCGACAGCCCGTTGGCTAAAACGTGTAGTACGCGGAAAACTGCAGGTGTCGCTCCACCGACCTGATGCTCCCCTGGAGGGCAATCTCGCCGAATGTGGAATCGGTGACGCCAGTGTCAGGATTGCCGTAGCTGACGATGTTGAATGCGTTGAACGCATCGAAGCGGAACCCGAAGACCTGTTGCTTATAGGTCTGGAATTCCTTGAAGGCGGACATGTCCACGTTCACGTAACCGGGAGCGCGCACGGCGCCGTTCCGGGAACTGCCGAACGTGTTGGGAGCGGGCACGCCGAAAGCACAAATACCATTGTCGACGCCGGGAGTTGTGCAGGGGGTGGCCGACGGATCGGTGCCAAACCAATTGCCTGTCGGATTGGTCGCTGTAGGAAATAGAGAGCGGTTGACGATCTTCAGTTTGCGGTACTGGTTGGCGCGCGATGTGCCAAAGCTGTTGGAGTTGTTGCTAGGAGCGGTAATCGTCTCTGGGAACCCGGACCATACGACACCAACTGCGGAAACCTGCCAGCCGCCAATGGCCTCATCCATAATACGGTTGGCATTGGGGAAAAACTTCTTCCCATGGCCCACCGGTAAAGCGTACACGCTGGTGAAGGAAAGGTTATGGGTCGCATCGTAACCGGCCGGGCCGTAGTCGGCGGCGCTGTTGTAGTAGTTCTGGAAGGCGCCGCTGTAGCCGTTCACGTTCAGGGCATAATTGCCAAGGCTGTTGGTCATCGACTTGCTGTACGTGTAATTGACCGTGTATTCCAATCCATCCGTCAGACGCTGGCGCAGCGTTGCCTGCAGCGCGTTGTAGTTCATCATGGCGCGCGATTCCGTAATCAGCAACGGATTGGGGCCGATCGCGATACTAGGATCGACGGCGTTTATCCCCAGATATTTGTTGTTGTAAAACGGAGCGGACGTCGGATCTCCGTTCACCAGGTACTGGTTCACGTTGCCGTAGTCTTCAATGTGCTGACCTTGCTCCCCGATATAACCGACCTGCAAGGATGTCGAGCGAGTCAGAGCATATTCACCCGTCAGGTTCCATTCCTGGATGTAGGCCGGCTGGATATTTTGCGGATATACATTGAAGGTGCCGCCGTACTGCACCGTACCGCCGGTGAACCCTTGCTCCGCGGTGCGCGGGGTCCCTGGATTGCCGGGTGTGGGGGTGATGGCTGTGACGTTGACTGCCTGGATGAATGGGGTAATGGAAGTGAGGCGCTGGTTGGAGGAGTTGCCTTCAAAGAAACTGGTCGCCCCGTATCCGCCGCGAAGTACCATGCGATCGGTCGGCTGCCAGGCAAAGCCCAGACGCGGCATCCACTGCCTGAAGTTCGGTTGATAACATCCGCGATTGTTGCAGACACCTGATCCAACCGGCGCCCCGACGGGTACCTGGCCAGCGTAGATGACCTGTCCTGTGCTGAGATTGATGTTGCCGGTCTTGTTGTTTTCTTCGATCCAGGGCTCGTCGTATTCCCAACGAAGGCCAATGTTCAATGTCAGGTTCGGCCGAATTTTATAGTCGTCCTGCACATAACCGGCTACGCGCCATTGGCGTTGGCCCACGTTGACGCTGGCCAGAGTCGCCGCCGCCGAAGTCACGCGATCCAGCAGGAAGTCTGCGCCTCCGTAGCCTCCCGCATTGGCTGCGGAAGGGTTGCTGCTGAAGTCACCGCTGTAGTTCAGCGAGCCGAGATATCCGTAGTTGTTGGCGGTGGGGTAGTTATTCTGATAACGCAGTGCCTCGATGCCCATTCGAATCGAGTGCAGCCCACGCTGCCAGGTCACGTCGTCGATATAGCTGTACGTATTGTCGATGAGGCCACCGCCATAGGCCGGGTTGCCTCCGCCGAAGATGCCGCCGTTGATCGATTGGTAGGTAAAGCCATCAAAGCTTTGATTCGGGAAGGCAACCCCAATCTTCTGGTCCCCGGACGTTCCGAAGAAGCCGGTCGTGTCGATCGGGAAGTTCTGGGCCCATTCTGTGCGGGTAAAACCGATGCGTCCGGAGTTGATCAGAGACGGCGAGAAGATATGCACCCAGGTTGCGCCGCCAAGTTTTGTCGGGTAAAGATCCACCCCAGGGAAAGAGAGAGCCAGCACCGGAATCGATCCATCGTACGCCGTCGACATGGAATAAAATGCGGTGATCTTATCCGACGCGCGAGGATCGTATTCGATTTTTATGTCGCCCTGGTTGTTCGCCTTATAGCTGCGCGTCGGGCCTTGAAAGTTATTTTTGACGATGCCATCGGTCGGGGCCGCGTTCGGTAGTGGATAAAAATTCGGATTTGAAACAGAAACTTAGCCACCGAGTTGACGACTGGGATCCCCTTGTCGCCGACAAACGGCGCGAACCCGTTTTCCGAATCGTACAGTTGGATGGGATTCGCTTGATTTAGAAGGGTCGAAAAATCTCCGGTCCTCATTGCAGGCGAAAAAACACTCGCCGATCCGGTTCCTCCGGTGTGGTAGCGGGATCCGAGATAGTCGACAAAGAAGAACAGCCTGTCCCGTTTGATGGGGCCACCCAAAGTGCCGCCGAACTGCGCCTGGGAATAAGGGTTGATAGGGATTATAGGTCTCGCCTGATTGTTGGTCCAGGAGTTTGCGTTCATTCTGTAGTCCTGCACGTAGCCGTAGGCCTCGCCATGGAACTGGTTGGTGCCGCTTTTTAGCACGCTGATTACGTCACCGCCATTCACGTTGCCATAGTCGGCGGGAGCATTTGCAGTCATTACATGTACTTCCTGCAAAGACTGGGGTGCGGGGCTGTACGAAATCAGGTTGTTGAACGTCTCGTTCATGTCGATGCCGTCCAGGGTATAGTTATTTGCCTGGGCGCGGTTTCCGTTCATGTTGGGTGTATCGGTAAAGTACGTGCTGCGTTCGATGCTCGTCGTACCCGATGTGCCGGCGGTGTCGATCGCACCGGGCGTGTACAAGGTGAGGGCAGAAAAGTCGAGGCCGTTCAGAGGAAAGCTCTTGATGGTGTTGGCCGTTATGGTGGCTCCGAGAGTCGCGTTACTTGTGTCCAAAATTGGAGATGCGGCTGAGACCTGCAAGGTCGTCGAGGCCGTTCCGACTTTCAACTTGATGTTGAAGTTCGCAGTCTGCAAAACCTCCAGGCTGAAGGCCGGGATGGTTTCCTTATTGAACCCGGGCGCCTGCACCGTCACTTCATAGCGGCCGATCGGCAGAGACTGGATTCGATAAAAGCCGTTCGCGTTGGTGGTGGTCGGCGAATCGACGCCGGTGCTGATGTTATGGGCAACTACCTGTGCGCCGGACACCACAGCTCCGCTGGGATCGGTCACCTCTCCGGTGATGGTTCCGGTGACGGTCTGGCCTACCGTCGCTGAGACAGCCATCAGAGTGAGCAGCAGAGTAAGGGACTGGAAATATCGAAGCAGTTTCATTGGTTTGAATCCTCCGGCCTGAAGTTATTGCAAGTTCTAGGTGTGTGAGCGTACAGATCAAAATATGATTGATTATTTCTTTCCAGTGATCATATACGTCATATCTTGGCAATGTAAACTCTTTTTCTGAAGAATCGATGCAGCTTATGATTGAAATCTGCGCGTCATGGTTGTCGCCTGCATCCAGAAATCACGGTATCGCTCGTTTTTTGAGTTGTTTGCACATGTTTGTCGAGGTGGGAATCCAAGGGAAGACTAGACAATGGATCGACGCAGATTCATCGCTTGGCTGACTGGAATGGCCGCAAGCGGGATGGGGCGGATGCATGGGCCTGATCGAGCATGGAACGGTGCGGCTCGGCTGAGCCCAAACTGATTCGGCCGCTGACAGGATCACGCGATGTGCTGATTCTCACCATGCCCGGCATCGGTCAAAAAGGTCACCTTCGAAAGTCGAATGAAGTGTGCCCCCAGCGGAACCATCCTGCTCCGAAAACTCCGATGTTCACAACAGCGGAAATCCGCCCGGATCCATGCAGCGTTTCACGCTCCCGCGTTTTGTTTCAGAATGGATGGATGCTCAGGGTTGTGCCCTCGTAGAGATAGTCGCAGGGTTCAGTTCGCAGCACGCCGTCATGCACAACGAAATTTTTTCGCACACCCGTGCCGCGCGTACTCCATAGCGACACGCCGGCGTATGCGCCGTCGCGCCGGACAATGTAGTAAATCATGTCCAGATAGCGCAGCTTGGCCATGTCGTTGTTGTAATTGCGCGCGATTCGGCGCAGCGCTTCCATGCCGGCTTCTTTCGGAGTGGCGCCTTGGCGCATCTGGTCCACGATCGTATGCGCGCCTGCGACCTTGATATTTTCCTCTCCGTTTCCTGTTGCGCCCGCCGAACCTATGTCCTGGTCCGTGTAACAACCCGCCCCGATGATCGGCGAGTCGCCCACCCGTCCTGGAATTTTCCAGGCCAGTCCGGAAGTCGTGGTCGCTCCCGACATTTCACCCTTCGTGTTTAAGGCAGAGACGTGAATCGTACCGGTCGTGGGCCACAGGACCTGTAGCGCTGCTTCGCGCCGCAATTCCGGGCGAATGCCCATGCGCTCTGCCATCGCCGACAAACGTCGCATCGTGTCCCGGATTGTCTGCGCGTATTCTGGCGCAGGATGACGCGGCATCAACATGGCCATCGGTCCCTGCGTAGGACTTCCGATTGCTGGCGGTTTCCAGTCCGGACTGTCGAGTCCCGGCCCCCACCAGCCGTTGCCATGCTCTTTCCAGAACAGCCAGATTTTTCGGGCGTCGTCGGTCAATAGATTTTCGCGATGAAAGCCTTCGTCCACTGCAAATTGTTCAGCCCCTTTTCCCACGATCATCACGTGCCAGGTTCGCTGCATCACGGTTTTCGCCAGCAGCGCGGCATGGCGAATGTTCTGGACGGCGGCGACGGAGCCGGCGCGCCGCGTCGGCCCATGCATGACGCAGGCGTCCAGTTCCACCACGCCGTCTTCATTCGGCAGGCCGCCAAGCCCCACGCTGTGATCTTTCGGGTCGTCCTCGCGTCCCTGGCAGATGTGCAACGCCGCGTCCAGCGTGTCCGCGCCGCCTTCCAGCATGGCATAGGCTTCGGCCACTGTGGTGTCCCCGGTTTCGCGCGTCACGATGATCGGTTTTTTCGGCGGCTGATACGGTACCGGCCGGTCGCCTGGAACTCTTGCGGTTTCGCCCGCTCCGACTCCGACCGTTCCTGCGGCTGCCATCGCTGTTCGCGACAAAAAATCACGGCGACTTGTAGACATGGCCTTTTCTCCCCGTTTTCCTGACCAATGTATCTGAACGTCATCGAGCAGTTTCGTCGCTGGGATACGCCGAAGCAAAAACATGCAGCTCGGTTTTTCCGTGAACCCGGCGAGATGGAATCCCTCTCGAAATAATACTGGAGCAGGAAAAATACTTTAGAATCAGGTCGCAGTCCCGTCGATGTGCGGAACGATACGACCTCGGCTTGACGCAAAAAAGTTGGCATAATCGGAAAAGCGCGGTTCCGAGACTCATGTCGGCCGTGTAGGAGTTAAGGGAAACATTTCCACGCTGCATCATTCAAGGGAGGCCGTTCGATGCGCACCATCTGGATTCTGTTTTGGCTTGCATGCAGTACGACCCTGCTGCAGGCGCAACCAAAAGCGTTGTTTTACATGACGAGCTCTCCGCAATCGGTGCAATCGTTCCTCGACCATGCGGATAAAATCGACATCCTGGTGCCCACCTGGTACTCGACCGATGTCCACGGGATGGTGTGGGGCGGCCCGAATCCGCAGGTGATGCAGGTTGCGCGCGAACACCGCGTCGCCGTCATGCCGATCATCGGCGGCAGTGCGATGGGAACTGCGGAGTACCATCAATTTTTCAACGACTCCACCGCGCGTCACGCCATGGACGAAGCGCTCGTCCGCATCTGCAAGCAGAATGGCTATCTCGGCATCCAGTTCGACTTTGAAGACATTAGCTGGCAGGATCGAGACGCGCTGTCGCAAACCGTGGCGGAAACGGCGGCCGCGCTGCACGCTGCAGGCTTTCAGCTTTCCATCGCCACCGTGCCGAACGCTCCTGGCCACCCCGGGGAGACAGCGTACAACGCGTGGATGTATCGCGACTGGCGCGGCGCCTACGACCTGAAGGCGCTGGCGCAGTCGGCGGATTTGATCTGCCTGATGACCTACGATCAACACACACGATACACGCCGCCGGGACCGGTCGCGGGCTATCCCTGGGTGCTCGAAAACGTGAAGTACGCGCTCACTGTCGTTCCCAAAGACAAACTCTCGCTCGGTATTGCTGTCTACGGCTATCACTGGTTTTCCGGGATGCCGCCCGGCGGCAAAAACATCCCCAACCCGACTGCCGACTACATTGGCACACCCGCAGCCATGCAACTGGCGCATGCCTACGATGCCAAATTGCAGTGGGATCCGGAGGACAAAACGGCCTGGTTCTACTTCTATCGCGCCCAGGATCGCGAGTGGGTTTTTTACACCGACGCCCGCACCTTTGCCGCACGGTACGACTTGGTGAAGCAGGACGGACTGGAAGGGTTCTGCTCCTGGGTACTGGGCGAAGAAGATCCCGCGATCTGGCAGCTATTGCCCTCGCACCCGCCGCGGCGGGCTGCGGCGCAATCCACTGCGCAGCCGAGGAAAAATTAGCCGCATGGACTATTTTTTAGGTATTGACGCGGGCGCAACAAAAACCAACTGTGTCCTGGGCACGCAGACTGAAGTGCTGGCGCGTGCTCACAGCGGTTCCATCAAAATCACAAGCGTTAGCGAGGGCAGTGCCGAACGGCATCTGCAGGATGTTCTCTCCTCGCTTACGCAGCAATCTGGCGTCGCTCTCGGTTCCATCTCGGGCACATGCGTCGGCCTATCCGGCATCGCGATTCCCAGCGTGGCCGGCTGGGTGAGGGACGCGCTGGCTTCACGTGTCAGAGGCCCGATCGCACTTTGCGGTGACGAGGTGATTGCGCTGGATGCAGCGTTTCATGGCGGCCGCGGCATTCTGGCCATCGCGGGAACCGGCTCTCACGTGGTGGGTCGAACTCACGACGGACAACTGGTGCGCACGGGAGGGTGGGGGCCAGTCATGAGCGACCAGGGCGCGGGAAGCAGGGTTGGGCTGCTCGCGCTGCGCGCCCTGTTTCATGCGATGGACGCCGCACAGGAAACATCTTTGCTGCCGGCTGTGCACGCGGCATGGAAGACGCAGACGGTGGAGGATTTAATTGAGCGGGGAAATCGTGTTCCCGTGGTCGAATTTTCGCAGCTTGCTCCATTGGTAGCGCAGTGTGCCGCCGAGGAAGATCCCGTAGCTCGCCAAGTGCTGCAGCAGTCGGGCGAAGAACTTGCCGACCTGGTTCTGCTAGCCATGCGAAAGGGAAGTGCTCTTGAACCAAGCGCGTCTTCCGGGGCTTCGCCTGTCAAGCCATGGACAGTAGCGTATACCGGCAGTGTCGTCGAAAAAATCTCTTTCCTGCGGGAGTGCATGATCGCAACCATTCTTCAGTCGGACCCGACGGTTCAGTTTCTATCGCAGCCCGCGGATCCTCCTCTCGGCGCGCTGTGGCGTGCCGCACATGTGTTGCCCAATGTTAGCGACGGGCCGGGTTGCGAAGACCGCGACCATTGATCCAACAGCATGATTCACTGCCAGGGAAGGGAGTTCGGCGGAAAGCTGAACTCCTTTTCGTGGTACGCTGTGCAGCAATGATGGCTGGGGGTATAAGTATTCTTCACATGTTGTGGAGAAATGCGTGACGGGAAGCGCCCGGGAGTGTCGCTGGTTCAGCAGTCGGCATGAGGGGACAGATGTGGCCGGAACTATCCAGCGCGCCGTAGAATTTCAACGGGTTCTGCGTATTGCACGAAAACGCACGTCCAACATTTCCGCTGGAGGATATACCTTGAAGAAACTTTGCCTGCCGTGTTCCATTCTCTTGATCGCCTGCTGCGTATGGTCCCTTCCTTCGCGAGTTTCCGCACAGGGCGAGGACCCGCTTTCCATCATGCCGCTGCCTTCGCATGTGGCGCAGGGACAAGGTCAATTTCTCATCGACGGAAATTTCGGCATCGCCCTGGAAGGGTATACCGAACCGCGTTTGAAGCGGGCGCAGCAGCGATTCCTCGATACGCTGTCTCGCGAGACGGGCATTCCGCTGTGGCGCGAGGCACAATTCAACCAGCCCAGCTTCGTGATCAAAACGGCTGGGCCCAGCGATCCCGTCCAGCAGTTGGGTGAAGATGAGTCCTATCGCCTGGAGATTTCGGAGAACCATGTTCAGTTGACCGCGCCCAATCCACTCGGCATACTGCATGGTTTACAGACCTTCCTGCAACTGGTCCGAACCACCCCGCAGGGCTTCAGTGTTCCTGTTGTCGCCATCGACGACCAGCCGCGATTTCCGTGGCGAGGGCTCATGATTGATGTTGGCCGGCATTTTATGCCCATCCCTGTGATTGAGCGCAATTTGAACGCAATGGAAGCGGTCAAGCTGAATGTCTTCCATTGGCATCTTTCCGATGACCAGGGCTTCCGCGCCCAAAGCGAGAAATTTCCCCTGCTGCAGGAAAAAGGCTCGGACGGACTGTACTACACGCAGGCGCAGATTCGAGAGGTGATCGAATACGCGCGAGACCGC
>JAJZCA010000039.1 GCA_021798735.1 Acidobacteriota bacterium
GTCGTGTTCTCCGTGCTCCAGGAGTTGAGCGAGATGGGGTTGCAACTGGCAATTGACGATTTTGGGACCGGCTATTCCAGCCTCAGCTACTTGACGCAATTCCCGGTCAGCAAGCTTAAGATCGACAGCGCGTTTACCCGAGATGTGGCTACGAATCCCAACGATGCGGCGATTACAACCGCAATCATCGGTATGGCGAGGAGTCTCAACATGAAGGTCATCGCTGAAGGCGTCGAAACCGAGGCACAGATGGAATTCTTGCGCGCACATCGCTGCGATCAAATTCAAGGCTACTACTTCAGCAAGCCGCTATTGGTCGCTGACGTCGCGGATAAACTCAGAGGCGAAGCATCGGAAGCGCTCCATCCCCTGGCCTGATACTACAGTTGTAACTACTGGGCAAAGAGCAGAAGCTGTTGTTTTCGGAATTGGAAGATGCGTGCCAGGAATTGGTGATGTCTTCGCCAGTCAGACCAGTGCAGAAAGTGTTCCACAGACCGTACCAGCGCTTTCGATGGCCCAGCGCCGTCCGGCCACGCGCACGAGAGTTTTCAGCATGGTCTTGGGCGTGGGTGCATAGAAGCCATAGTAGGCATGCTCGGGCTGCTCTTCGATGCTGCGCCGCACCAGCAGCCCGTGGCTTCAGCCATCTTCTTCCCAGCCTTGGATCAAAGTCCAGTCGTACAACCGTTCCCCTTGCTGCCCGATCCTGCGAAAATACGTTCCAAGAACAGTTTCGGTAGGCTCTGCGCAATCGTACGCACTCGCACTTGGGACAGCGAAACCCTGTTGGCCACCTCAACTTTTCAAGAAACGTAGCACAGGCCCGCTCATCGGCAAGCCAGGAACGAAACTCCTGCCAAGTTCCAGGATGCGGAGGATAAACTTCCGCAGATGACGGATCAGGAACCACTACCTGTAGCGTCTACTGTACTCTGGCAACTAGCTACCTTATAAGTAATTTATTCTAAAGGACATAAATCTATTTTCGACAGACTCCGAGAGTATTGTGGTTTACAGTGGGGACATATGAACAGACGTGCCTTCTTGATTTCTCTTGCGGGTGCTGCGGCAGCTGCCGAGTTTCACGCCGGAGCCGCGCTGGCCTCTGAAGTGGTTCACACGGGTCGTGCGATTGCTCGGCCCACTCCAGACCAGACGGCATGGCAGGACCTTGAAGTGGGGATGTTTGCCCACTTCGCGCCAAATACCTGGCAGAACAAGGAAGGAGACGACCTTTCGACGCCGCTCTCCGAGATCAATCCTGTCGATTTGAACACGGACCAATGGGCGCAATGCGCGGTGAACATGGGTGCGCGCTATATTGTCTTCGTCGCCAAGCACATAGGCGGCTTCTGCATGTGGCAGACGAAGACGACCAGCTACAGTATTGCCAATACGCCATGGAAGGGTGGCCATGGCGATGTGGTGGCGGACATTTCGGAGTCGTGCAGAAAATTCGGCCTGAAATTTGGGGTTTATGTCAGTCCGCGCGACGACCACTTCGGTGCCGCGACCGGAGGCAAGTGCAAGACCCCGGCGTTGCAGGCGAAGTACAACGCGATGTACCGTGAGCAACTCACCGAAGTACTGTCGCGCTACGGCCCAATGGTGGAAGTATGGTTCGACGGCTCAGTCGTGACACCAGTGGGAGACATACTACAGCGTTACGCGCCCCACGCGATGATATTTCAAGGTCCAGAGGCGACGATCCGCTGGGTTGGCAATGAGAATGGGTACGCACCTTACCCTTGTTGGAACACTATCTCCCGCTCAGATGCTGAGACTGGCACGGCGACGTCGCTGAACAGCGATCCAAACGGCAGCGTGTGGATGCCGGTCGAGAGTGACGTGTCTATCCGCAGGCCGTATTGGTTCTGGAGCACGACCAATGAGAAACACATGCTCACGGTGGATCAGATGCTTTCGATCTACTATCGCTCTGTGGGGCGCGGAGCGCAGCTACTTATGAATATTCCGGTTGATCGCAAGGGGCTGCTTGCGGATAAGGACTATGCCCACGCGAAAGCATTCGGCGAGGAAGTGAGACATCGCTTTGGCAAAGCAGTAGCACTGACCGCGGGCAGTGGCAGCAGAATCACCCTTAAAATGCCCAGCGCGCAACGCATCGATACAGTGGTGATACAGGAAGACTGCACGCTCGGCCAACGGGTACGCGGCTATCGACTGGAGGGGCTAAGCGGCGGGAGATGGACTGGCCTGGGCGCGGGCAGCTCCATCGGACACAAGCGTATTCAGCCGGTGGGGCCTGCCAAGGTAGAGGGCGTGCGGCTCGTCGTTACTGAAGAAGCGGGAAGGCCGGCGATCCGCGCCCTGGCTGTATATGACACCGGCGTTGCGCCTCCGCAGGACTGGAACGCTCCCTCGGCCATCTGGGCGAACGATGAGGTGGGTCATTGGAAGAACCATGTATTCCATCTGGATCTGACTTCAAAAATCAACGCAGCTGCGCAGTACAGGTTGCGTTTCGTGCCCGAGAGCGGCCAGGTTGAGGGCATCCACAACGTCGTGCTGAAGCTGCACGGAGTGGCCGACTCCAGATTCGTGAAGCCACAGAAAGGCCCGTCAGACACGCTGATACTTGACATTACAGGAATTGGCGATAGGGTGACGATCGAGGGACGCGTGGAAGGGGCCGTAAACGGCTCCATTCTGCTACAAAGGTTTGAGAGATGAAGTCCCTAGCCAAGGAGATTTCAAATTTTCCGGTCATCCGGCTTGAGCGATTTTTTTTGTGGAATGACCGAGGAGGGTGGTGACGCGGCGAGTCTCGCAATCGCAGTAGACGAAGGCGTGGCCCTCAATACGATACTGGCCCTTCCTCTCTACCTCCGAAAAATCATCCTACCAAATCTTCCGCCCGGAACCCGCCTGCGGCGATGCTACTGATTTGTCTTCACTGGGACCGGCCACTGTTCAGATTTATTCACTTTTACGTGAGCGCGAACATACTATCGGGTCTTTGCCCTTGGAACGAAGGCATAAAACGATTGCGAGTCGGGCAATCGGAGGTATATTTTCTCTTGGCTGGAGAAACAAAATGAGAATTCCGGTTCAATCAACGAGTCTCATGAACCACGATCGCGTCGTCATCGTCGGCGGCGGACCTGCCGGTTCGTTTTTCGCCATCCATCTTCTTCGGGAAGCCAAGCGGCTCAATCGAAACATCGAGGTTGTCATCGTCGAGAAACGGGGTCCGTCCCACCTGAACTTCGACGACTTTCAATGCAAGGGATGCAACTTCTGCGCAGGCCTTATCTCACCGAGGTTGAATGAGATCCTCGAAGAGTGCGGCCTAGTCGTTCCGGCGGAGATCATCCAAGAGCGCATCGACTACGTCTGGATACACGGGCAGTGGAAGAACCTCCGTCTTCGAGTTCCCAACGACAAGCAGATGTACGCAGTATTCAGGGGGTCGTTACCCGGCAGAAGGACTGGCAGACCCGCGGGGTTCGATGGGTTTTTGCTCGGTGAAGCGGTTAAAGAAGGCGCGCGCATCCAGTATGGCGAAGTCCAGACGATTGCCTACGGTGCGTCAGGCATGCCCGAACTCACGATAAAGACGCCATCCAGAGAGACGGTCTCGCTCGATGCCAGCTTCGTGAGTATCGCAACCGGAATCAATGCGCACTGTGGCGTCGATTATAGTGCCGATGGACTCATCGCCTCCGTCAAGCGGTTGAATCCGTCGTTCGTTCCCGGTAAGACCCGAAGGGCCCTCATCTTTGAGCTCGACGTGGGTGAGGATTTTCTCAAACGCAACATGAATCGGGAGATCTACTTCATCGAGTACGGCTCGAAACACCTCGCCGTTGAGCATACTGCGCTTATTCCCAAGGGCAGATTCTTAACCGTCGCCCTGATCGGCAAGTGCATAGACGAGGCGGTCTTGCCACGAGACAGTCGGCAAATCGTCCACGATTTCCTGACGCTGCCGCAGATTGACAGCATCTTGCCAGGCATCGCGGCAGCCCCCCTCGCCTGCATTTGTGCTCCCAGAATGACCGTGGCCACTGCGGCATTTCCTTTCGGCGACCGGTTTGCCATCATCGGCGACGCCGTCGGGTCGCGATTGAACAAAGACGGTCTCTACTCAGCCCACGAAACGGCGAGCCATCTGGCGCAGGTCGTGCTCCATGAGGGAATCGATAAGCAGTCTCTCGCCCGGGGATACGGGAAAACCGTCAAATGGCTGGTGGCTGACAATCGCTTCGGACGGACAGTATTTGCCATGAGCCGAGTGGCGTTCACCAAGCCTCTAGTGAGCCGCATCGTGTACCAGGCGTTTGCTACCGAGTACAAGGTGCGTGACGTGCGGAGTCGGCCCCTGAGCGCAGTGCTGTGGAAGATCGCCAGCGGCACAGCCGACTATCAAGAAGTGTTCCGGGAGATATGCGGCTACCACGTGCTGCGATCGGTTCTCGCCGGCGCGGCGGTCACGGTAAGGAACGTGGCGTTCGAGATGCTTTTAGGCGTGCGATGGGGGGAGTACGGACGCTATCCGACAGTGGTGCTGAAAGAGAAGCGCGAAGCGCTAAAGGAGCAACTTGCTTCAAGTCTGGGAATGGAACTTGGCAAATCGCCCGACTTCGAACGAATGTACTGGATCAAGATCCGGGGTTCCGAGGAAGAGATCATGGAGGAACTCGCCAAGTTCGGCCAACCCAATGCAAGGTTCCTCAAGGTGCGAATCGTCAACATGAAACAGACCCAGGGAGCGCCCAACCATGTGGGATCGGTAATTCGATACAGTGTGCCGTTCGTGCAGTTGACCGCGGAACTGCGGCTGACCAACAGAGTTCGCTGCGAGACCCTGCTCTATCAGGCCGACGAGGGGCTTGTAGACCACGGGAAACTCATCTTCAACGTTGCACCGACCACGGACGGAAACCGCAGACTCTCCATTTACGCGGAGTTCGACTACAAGAAAGGCAACGACTTCGCGAGTCGGATGATGTGGAAAGGCGCCCGGTTATTGTTTCCCGAGTTCGTGCACGACATCGCGTGGAACCATGCCCTGTGCACAATCAAGGAAGATGTCGAGCGAAAGCGGGACCGCGCCCTGTAGGGTCGCGGCGTCGAGCTCCAAAAGCTTATTATCTGGCGAAAAATGCCGCTTTCACCCATCCGTTCAACCGCTTCCCGTTTTTCGCCCCGGAAGATCCGTCAGAAGCGAATCCTTTATCGATTCAGCTTCAGTCGATCGATCGCCACGTCTTTCGTACCCCTCGAGGTGAAAGTAATGGCGTTGTTCCCTCGATTCAATTCCACCGGGACAGCCATTCCCCTGACTGCATGTCCCCATAATCGAACATGTAAGGATGGACTTCCATTCACTCGCATCTGAACCGTTTGGTCGTCAGAGATACTGGAAATCCCATAGGCAGTCAGGAAATACCTGCCGGATTCCGGCACAACGATATGCGTAAACTCAACAGTGGCGCCGTCGCGACTGCCCTTGGTAGCAGGCAGCGATACTGCATAGCCCTGACTGCATTTGCGGCAGGCAACCAATGATGCTGCTGCTGTGCGGAGATTGCCGGGCCACTCAGCTTCGTAGATCGCGCCTTGCTTCCACGAGAATTTGCCTGTCACCCTCAGCAGGACCGAACCGTGCGGCGGGACTTGCGCTTGATAACCGTCGGCATATTCTCCCAGGTTCTTGTGTGCCCACAAATCACGCACTGCCGCTTTACCTAAGAGTCCCAGATCGGCCCATCGGACACCGATCATTGCCGGTGCCGCGGTAAGGTTCAGCAGCAGGACTGCGTCGATGCCGCTGCCGATGTTGCCGAGTGGTTTCGCCCAGACTTGCAGACCTTTCCGGTCTTCTCTGACTTTGGTTGGACCAGCCCCAAGAGGGTTCTGGTCGATGGCAATCGCTTCAGCATTGGTGTAGACCTTCAGGGTTGCAGCGTCCATCCCGATTAAGTCGTTTCCGGCCCACAATGGAGCGGCAGAGATGACCCACATGGAAAAATGCGATTTTGCCTCGATAAAATTGAGGCCGCGATTTCCGACTTCCAGCATGTCGGGGTCGTTCCAACTGTTGGGTGCGCTGAACGCCGCGTGGCTTGCATTCAGCTCAAAATTTTGTACGACGCTCGCCCACTCGACATCGTCTTTTTTACTGCTGATATCCCCCGTGGTGCGCCATAGCTGGGCCTTTCCTTGGGCCCATGTCCAGGGATCCTCGTTTCCCCACGAGCAGATGTAGAACAACATTGGGCGATGTGTTTTCTTGATGGCGGCAGCCATACGCTCATAGATCTCTCGTCCCGTGTGATCTGGCGCGCGGTTGCAGTAATCCATCTCAACAAGATCCATCCCCCATGAAGCAAACGTCTGGGCATCTTGATCCTCGTGACCGTAGCTACCCTGATAGTGGGGCTTGGAATAGCAGGTGTACGGACCAACATCGGTGTAAATACCGGCCTTCAGTCCGCGTGCATGGATGTAGTTCACCAGGGCTTTCATTCCATGCGGAAAGCGAACCGGATCGACAACCAGGTCGTCTTGCGAGTCCCGACCCGGCGCGATGCATTCTTGAATCAGGACGTATCGGTACCCGAGATCGCGCATTCCGGTGGAAACCAGCGCATCTGCCTGATCGCGAATCGTCTGCTCATTGTAATCGCAGAAGAAATGGTTCCAGCTTGCCCAGCCCATTGGCGGAGTAGGGGCCAGATTTGTCTGCGGATTCGACCCTGCCTGTGCGAAAACCCACCGGCATCCAGCAAAAAGAAAAGTAATAAGAACGATACTCGCAACTGTTTTTTGCGCTTGGAAACGGGTAAAGACACGTTGTTCGATGGCCAAACTTCTACCTCGCTGGTTCAACCTTCGGCTGCTGGATCGTCCCTTCAGAGATGTTCGCTGGGTTCGGCGTTATCGGCGCTTCGCCTGGAAACGCTTCGTCTGGGTGGTCCGCAATCGCCACGCGCATAAAGCTCATCCAGATGGGCAGCGCGACACGAGCTCCCGTTTCCTTGTCCCCCAAAGTTTGCCGATCGTCGTAGCCAACCCACACACCGCAGGTCACGGATGGGGAAAAGCCAAGAAACCACGCGTCCGTAAAGTCATTGGTCGTGCCGGTTTTTCCGCCCAGGGGATGATGCAGTTGGCTTGCCACTGCTCCGGTACCCTGATGCGTGACCGCCTCAAACAACTGCATCATCTGCCGCGCTGTTTTTTCGTCCGTGGAGACGTGAACATCGGGCGCGTCATCCCACAAAACTTCTCCGTCGGCCGTAGTCACCCGATGGACAAAATGCGGCGTAAGGCGAATGCCGTCATTCGGAAAGCTGCTATAGGCGGCCACCTGCTCGTAGAGGCTGACCTCCGCCGCGCCCAAGGCAATCGGCAAAAACGCAGGAATATCCGTGGTCACGCCAAAACGATGCGCCGTTGCAATGACTTTATGGATGCCGATATGGTCTGCCAGCTTCAAGGCCGGAATATTCAAGGAGTCCGCAAAGGCCCGCATCAGGGTGATGTTCCCCAGGTAACGATGCTCGTAATCATGCGGAATGTAGAGGCCCGATGCAGTGCGAAACGTGGTGGGGCCGTCAAGAATCATGCTGTCAGGCTTGTACCCCTCCTCCATGGCCGCCGTATAGTCGTAAGCCTTAAACGAGGAACCTGTTTGCCGTTGTGCCTGCGTGGCACGATCATATTGAGACAGATTGAAGTCTCGTCCACCTACCAGCGCCAGAATGTCCCCGCTGGGATTGTCTACCGCCATCAGCGCGGCCTGCACGCCCGTGTCTTGTTCCAGAGAGGCATAGAGCAGATTCCCATCGGTCGGCACACTCTGGATTGGCTGACTCGCAGATGTTTTGCTGACAGCTTGTTCGCCGGCAGCTTGGGGCAGGATCCGCACATACACAATGTCCCCGGGACGAAGGATCTCTGTAGCCAGCTCATTTTTCGTCCAAACCCAACCTTCAGGAGCAATGATCGCACTCCTGTTCTCGCCCACTCGAACCGTGACTTCATAAGGCAATACCTCCGTCACCACCCCATGGATGTAGGTTCCCGGTACGGGATTTCTAGTCCAGTCTGGATGCCGGAATGCGTCGATCGAACTGCCCGCGGCGATCACATTCAGCAAGTTGCCACGCCAGCCTCGGCGCCGCTCATAGACGGCCAGTCCATCCAAAACGGCTGCGTTTGCGGCTTGCTGCAGCTTCAGATCCAGAGTGGTGTACACCCGTAAACCGGACTGATACACCATATCCGACCCGAATCTTTGCTCCAATTCCTTGCGAACTTCCTCGACAAACCAGGGAGCGACCGTATTCGGCGGCGATTCGATATGCAATCCCAATGGGCTCGCTTTGGCTTCCGCCGCTTGTTGCGCCGTAATGACGCCGTCCTCCAGCATGGCGTTCAAGACCAGATTGCGCCGATCCAACGCCCGCTCCGCGTGACTTACAGGAGAGTAGTATGAAGGCCCGCGAGGAAGCGCAGCCAGCAAAGCCGCCTCCGGCAACGTCACATCACGGGCATGTTTGCTGAAGTAGTATTCAGAACCAGCCTCGAACCCATACACGCCCTGGCCCAGATAAATTTGATTTGCATACAGGGAAAAAATCTGTTGCTTGGTAAAATTCCGCTCAATCTGAATGGACAACAGCACTTCCTGCAACTTTCGATGAAACGATCGTTCCGGCGAAAGAAACAAGTTTCTTGCCAACTGCATGGTCAAGGTTGAAGCACCCTGAGCGCGCCAATCTGCTGTCAAATCTCTATACGCCGCTCCGGCCACACGAACAAGGTTCACTCCCCAGTGGCTTTCAAAATTCTTGTCTTCAATGGAAATGACGGCGTTGCGAAGCACTGGAGAGATGTCATCATATCCAACGACAATTCGACGCTCTAACGCGAACGATCCAATCTCGCTGCCGTGTACGTCATACAACAAGGTTGTCGTATTGGGCCGGTACCGCTCCAGGTCCTGGATCTGAGGCAGGTCCACCGTATAGATCAGCAACAGGCCGCTGAGAGCGCCAAACATCGCCGCCAGAATCGCAAGAATGGTGAATGCCGCCGATCCAGCCAGCTTTTTTCGCCGGCTGGAGGGTGGACGAAAATCGACACGGCGCACACCGTGGGGTCTGAGAGGTGGCTGAAATGCTTGAGGTTTGAAGGTCAAGGACAATCCTGATGCAATTCTCTTACATCTCTCGATCAAATCGCAGAATTCTGTCCGCTTCGCGGGGATTTGCCTCGGCAACAATAAACGCATCGCTCTGCGGACATTCCATGGTCACGCAGTTGGGCTGTTACGCAGCCTTCTCCTGCTTCAACAACTCCAGCGCTTTGTTCAACTGATCGTCCGGTTGCGGCGTCGCGGGCGGCGCAGGGCTCGCCTTCGCGGCTCCGGGCGGTGTCGGAACCGTCACCAGGCCATGCGGTGAAACCGGCGTCTGTAACCCAAAACCATTGTTTTCCGCCACGACTACGTTCGGCGTTACCGCCTTGTCCTGGATGGCGTCCCCATCGGGCATGTGATATTTGGCAACCGAAAGAAACAACATGGCACCATCGGGAAGCGGGATCTGCTTTTGGACTGAGCCCGAGCCAAAGGTGCGATCGCCCACCAGCTGCGCCCGTTTGTTGTCTTTCAGTGCAGCCGCTACAATTTCCGCCGGCCCCGAGGTCCCGTGATTCACCAGGACCATCAGCGGAACCTCCGTGACAAAATTTTTCGATTCAGCTGTCCAGGTTTGTTTCGGATAGGTTTGGCCTTCCAGCGTGGCTATGGTGCCAGACTTTAAAAAAGCATTCGCCAGTTGGACCGCGGAGTTCATATTTCCGCCGGTCACGTCGCGCAGATCCAGCAAAATCTTTTGCTTTCCCGCAGCCTGAACCTGCCGCAGCTTGGTCAACATGTCATCCACTCGGCTCTGGCTCAGGTCGTACGGCTTCAGGTAGAGAATGCTGCTGTTGTCATACTCATCCGCGCGCAGCGCGGGATAGTCGGCCATGGCCCGGGTAAGCGTCATCGCGTCGGGGGTAGCGCTGGTGGGCTCAATCACGGAAAATCGCACCGTTGAGCCGGGCTGACCGTCGAGCGACATATTGATCATCTGCAATGGCATAACGCGGGTGCTTTGATTGCCAATCTCTTCAATCACATCGCCATCAACGATCCCGGCGTGATCGGCAGGGCTTCCAGGAACGACGGACACTACGGTCGCGTAACCGTACCGCTTGGATATATGCACGCCGATTTGAGCTTTGCTTTCATTCTCGTGCGCCTGGTATTGCTTGTACTCAGCCGCCGTCAGATACCCTGAATCCGGATCGAGGCCCTCCAGCAGTCCATGCAGCGCACCCGTGGTCACATCGGGGATGTTCGGGGCCACCACATAATCACTCTGAATGTACTGCAGAACTTCGCTGTAGACTTCCATCTGCTGATAGGCACTTGAGTCTGTGCCGGCGCGAACTCCACCGGGCAGATATCCACCCAGGAAAACAAACACGATCAGCAATACTGAGATTCCGAGTAAAGAAAGTTTCAAAGCTTTAGGCATACGTAAATTAAGGACGGCACGCGGGCGACAGCACCGTTGCTATCAGTGTACAGCTTTCATCGAGACTTGAAGGGATCCGCCGAGTCGAAATGCCCTGCCAACAACAAATGCCATGGATGAAAATCGGGCATTCTCCAATTCATAGATCAATTGAGAGGACTGCGGCAGGGAATTCCGCCTCATTTCTTCGAAAAAGATCGAAGGTAGACCACCAAGTTCCATATCTCGTCCGTTTTGGCGCGGTCTTCCCCTGGCATTTTTCCCTGCCCGTTCTTAATGATGTAGAAAATCTCACCATCCGTGCGATTTTTCAACGTGTCCGGATTGGTGAAATCCATCATCGTAAGACCCATATCTGAAATGATGCCGGGATCTCCTTTACCGTTGCCGTTCGCTCCGTGACACATTGCACAGTCGATGTCGTATCGACTTTTGGCGCGAGTTTGGGATTCGTGTGTTGGTGTGACCGGGTTCACCATACGAGCCGCTTCAAGGGGGATCACATTGATGGCAGGTGTTGCGGCGGGAGGAGTCGACTGTTGCTGCGGAAATGCAAAAAACAGTAGCGCAAGAAGGGAAAGCACGGAATTCGGCATAAAGACCTCCTGAAACTACCGAACACAAATGCTACGGCCCTAATCCCTGAAAAGTATGTGTTCCCCGTCACAATCACCGCACAATCAGATGCGATGCGGCGGAATCGCTCTCCCAAAACAAAATTTTGTCTTGACACGAAGTACTCTATATTATAGAGTACTCTATATTTAAGACTTCCAGGGGCCCCGAGATATTTCTTTGAACGTCGAAAACCAATCCGATACGGTTCGCCACCCACCCCTGAAAACTCCCTCTGCAACGGACCGTGCAACCGTCTCTGCGTTGAGTGATCGTCATCCGTCGGTGACTCGTGGTCTGGCGCTGTTATTTTTCTGGCTGGACTCGTCCAGTGCTTAAGAACGCTGTGACATCCGTTTTCACGAACATGAAAGGAAATCACGATGATCGAACAAGAAACGCAAGAGGAATTACTCACCCGCTTTGAGCTGGTCGAGAGGATGGTGAAAGAAGGTCGGCGCTCGACAGAATACTGGGGCTGGACCTTCGTCCTGTGGGGGACCGCTTACCTGATCGCCATCGGCTGGAGCTATTGGTCGCATCGGCCCGATATTGCGTGGCCTGTGACGATGATCGCCGCCACGATCATCACCATCATCGTGGCGACCAATAAGAAAAGAGCCAAGCCGCAAACTCCGGTTTCGCGCGCCATCGGCGGAATATGGACTGCCATCGGCTCAGCCATTTTTATCTACTGCTTCGCAGTCGGCGCCAGCGGCCATGCCGAAATCCATACCTACATCGCCACAGTGGAGATCCTGCTGGGGGTTGCGAATTGCGCCATCAGCCTGGTGCTTCGCTGGCGTGGTCAATTCTTGATTGCACTTCTCTGGTGGATCAGCGCTGTGGCTACATGTTTTGTCTCCATGCGACTGGTGATGCCGATTCTGGTCTTCGACACACTCGTCGGATTCCTTGGCTTCGGACTTTATTTGATGTGCCGCGAACGTCGCGACCGTCGCCTTCGGGTGCAGCATGCCTGATCTACCGGAACTCGATCCGATCATCCACGGCAAGCTGCGCCTCGCAATTCTCTCCCTGCTCTCCAGTGTTGACGATGCGGAGTTCACCTGGCTGCGAGATAAAACCGGCTCCACAGACGGGAATCTCGGCGCTCACTTGTTGAAGTTGGAAGAAGCCGGCTACATCGGCGTGGAAAAAAAGTTCATCCTCCGCAAGCCGGTCACTCTGTATCGCATGACGGAAACTGGTCGCAATGCACTCGCAGGATACGTTCGCGCGCTGCGAATCCTGCTCGGCCCCGCGCTGCAGAACAAGTGATTCTTTTGAGCGCAAGGGCTCTACTCCAGTGCCTTCGACGACAGATTGGGGGGGAGACTTACCATGCCGCAAAATTCTTCTGTAACTAGTCTGTAGCTGCTACCTGCCAGTTTGGCCAACTCGGTTGGGGCAATGGTCACAGGATTGGTTCTGTTATCGTGCGCAGTGATACATGCATGGGTGGCGATGCGTATCACGCGGGAGCTTTCCGCAGGAACGACGGGATCACGAGCGTCGCGGGTTGCAGCCCGCTTGCGGGAACTAACGGGGTATTTCCTGGACGCTGAGGGTCTCGGTGGGTTTCAGGTATCCTTTGCGGCGAAACCAGTCTTGCATCGCATCTCTCAGCCCATCCAAAGGCACACGAAAGCCCGCTTCAAGTAAACCGTCGCCGACAGGAAGCGTGTCATCAAAGATGGCGTCATTGGTGAAATTCCGCATGGCGAAATTATCGATCCATTGCACCGGGCACAGTCGCCGCTCACCTGCCGCAGTGACGGATTCGATCTTGAGTCTGCGCAGAAACATTTGGCCTACTTCTGCGCCCGAGGACCGGCATTGCGAACCGCGTCCGGGACGTCGAACCTGACAAAGTTATCCTGGAATTTTTCCGCCAGCTTTGCGGCCTGTCGATCATAGGCGTCGCGATCTTTCCACATGTTACGCGGATTGAGAATCTCGTACGGAACTCCGGGATAGGAGGTGGGAATATTGAATCCAAATGTGGGCTCCTTCACAAATTCCACATCCGCCAGCTTTTCGTCGAGCACGGCATGAACCATGGCGCGCGTATGAGGCAGTCCAATTCGCGTCCCTACTCCGTAGGCTCCGCCGGTCCAACCTGTATTGACCAGCCAACATTGGGTTTCGTGCCGTCGCAGACGTTCCCCCAGCATCGCCGCATACACCTTGGGAGGCAGCGGCATAAACGGAGCCCCAAAACACGTCGAGAAATCAGGCACGGGCTCGCTCCCCATCCCCGTCTCCGTGCCGGCCAATTTCGCCGTATATCCAGACAAAAAGTGATACATGGCCTGCTCCGGCGTGAGCTTTGAAATGGGAGGAAGCACGCCAAAGGCGTCCGCGGTGAGGAACAGAACATTCTTGGGATGGCCCCCAATGCTGGGAATTAAAGCGTTTTGAATGTAGTCGATGGGATATGCGGCCCGCGTATTCTCGGTAAATCGAATGTCGTGATAATCGGGTTCGCAACTGTCTGGATCCAGAACAACATTTTCCAGCACAGACCCGAAACGGATGGCGTGATAGATCTGCGGCTCCTTCTCCTTCGACAGATCCACGCATTTGGCATAACAGCCGCCCTCAAAGTTGAACACGCCACTCGGGCCCCAGCCATGCTCGTCATCGCCAATCAGACGACGGTAGGGATCGGCGGAGAGCGTGGTTTTTCCGGTGCCGGAAAGGCCAAAGAACAGGGCCGTCACTCCATCCTCGCCTACATTGGCGGAGCAATGCATGGGAAATACATCGCGCTGGGGCAACAGAAAATTCAGTACGCTGAAGATGCATTTCTTTATCTCGCCGGCATATTTGGTGCCGACAATCAAAACAATCCTTCGAGTGAAATCCAGCACGATTGCCGCAGAGGAGCTCGTCCCATCGCGCTCCGGCACAGCTTCAAACTCTGGCGCCACGATCACCGTAAACTCCGGCACATGCGTCGCAAGCTCTTCCGCCGTGAGACGCAGAAATAACTGATGCACAAACAGCGCCTGCCACGCATACTCCGAAATGATCTGTATCGGCATTTGATAGCGTGGATCAGCCCCGGCAAACAGGTCCTGCACGTACACATCGCGATTCGCCAGGTACGCCAGAACGCGGTGGCACAGGGCATCGAACTTCTCTGGCTCCAGCGGCTGATTGACCTTGCCCCACTTCACGGTGTCCCGCGTGCGGTCATCCAGGATGATGAATTTATCTTTGGGAGAACGGCCGGTCCGTGGACTTGTATACGCCACCAACGCGCCATTGGCGGCCAGTTTCGCTTCTCCGCGGGCCAGCGATACAGCTACCATTTGCGGCACAGAAAGATTGCGATGAATTCTGCCCGGCGTCAGCTGGGCAAGTATAGGTGATTCGTTGACATCTGCTTCCGCCGGTAGCATGCTAGCGTCGCTCCTGACATCGACTAAACCTTCCATTGTGCCATGGTTCCAGCTTCCGGCAAACTATTCCGCGGAAACGCGTTCGCAGTTCCGCAGCGTTTGTATTCATAGTCGCGCCGTCCAATCTGTCCCGGCTGCATGGGAATCGGAGGCCGGATGTCCTCATCCAGCACCACCGGCTTCTCATCGACGCAGACCACTGGCTGATGCTCTGACAGTGGCTTTTCGTAAATCTTGAGCGCGTCCTCCATGCAGGCGATATACTCCTGGTCCAACTGCGTCACGCACCACATTTTTTCCCGCCACGGCTTCAGGTCGTGGCTTGCTAGCAACACCCGAATGGTCTCTCGGCCTACTCGCGGAACCAGTTTGCGTTTGATGACCTCTTCGGTCAGCAGCCGCACCGTCCAACGCGCTCGCCCTTCAGGCGGCGGCGAGCAGGCCACGGCGATAATCTGCTGGCTCTGGCGTTGCTCCAGCGCCGGAGCTTTGCCCGGACGCGCGACGTTGTACAACGCTCGCTCCAGCCTTGAAGGGAACAACCTATTGAGCCACCACAACTAGCTGCGTCCCCAGAGCTTCCAGTCCAGGCTGAAGCGTCCCCCACCGGCGAAGATCAGCGCGATAAAGCCTGCAATATAGACCATCATCATTTCGCCGTGTTCCTGCCGCAACGCCATGTGATGGACAAAATAAAGCGCCACGCTCATGTTCACGACAATGATGAACGCTGCGAAGCGCGTACCCAGCCCCAACACCGCCAGCAGCGAGCAGATCGCATCCGACAGCAGCGCGAAGATCAGGCTGGCATGCGAACCGATGTGGAGAGGGTTTGGAAAATGAGAGGACATTTGCGAGAAGTGCGTCGCCTTCTCCAACCCATGCTTGAAAAACAGCGTCGCTCCCAGCACGACGCGCAATACCAGCAACCCAAAATCGGCTGCACCAGATCCTGAACCTGCAGATTTTGCCATGCACCTATTGTTGGCCACGCCGCTGCATAGCGTCAACGACATTGGCCGCCGCAAGTCACTTTGTCAGCAACAAAATCTCCCGCCGCATTTTTTTGGATACAAAATCAGCCTGCAAAGATTTAGTGTCCCAATATCGCCACGTTCTTGCTTTTCACAGTCTGCATTCCCTGCAACGTTGTCAGCTCCGCCTGCACCCGCCTCCATGCCTTCGAATTTATCTTTGTCGAAATCGGTGCGTCCGGGTCCGCGTAATACGCCAGTACATTCTGGCGCAGACCGGCAGGAACGCGGCGGCCGGGCTCGGCAGTCAACTTGTTCAGCAACTCGGCGTATGTCTTGTCGGTCAGCACGTAGGTACCGGGCCGCACCAGGTTGCCTGTGTCCAGGTCCCGATCCGGCAATTTCAGTGTATGCGTCGGATCTTTTGCCAACTCGCGCAGCATCCGCTCATAGTCGTCCATAGAGCGATTGACGCTCTCGATGTACCAGCGGTCCGTTTCCGGCCTGGGTCCGCGAATCGCCAAATCGGATGTCGCCCCGATCTTCGGCACGATGCGAATCAAAAATGCAACAAAATGCACTTTGAATCCCACCTTGTGTTTGTACATGGCCCAGTCGTTCTCCACCCCTGCCTGCGCCTGCCGACCTGAGAACTGCCGATACGCCGGGGTGTTATCCACCGGCGGAAAATCCTTGCGGTGGATCAGAACTTCCGCATGGGCAAGCGTCGGCAGCAGTTTCGCCACAGCGGAATCGTAACTTTCAAACGCGGGGCGCGGACGTCCCAGCACCGAGCGCAACGACAATCCATACGTCTGAAAAAACGCTCGCTCCACCAACTTGCGCGGAACCCTGAATCCCATGGCGTGCATGTATCCCACCGGCGCAAATTCATGCCGGCTCAACTGCTCCACATCGTAGGCAAACTCCGTCCGCACATGCGCATGCGGAGCTTCATCGTAGGTCACGATCGGCCCATATTTCTTCCCAAGCGATGGAAATTCTATCGATGTGGAAGGGTTGGTCGCGAAACGATGGCCGTCGTTATCCCCGACATAGTGCGACAGCGCGCCCAACGCAAACGCGTATTCATCCACTGTGCGAGAGTTGCGAATCAGGTTGTTCACAAACTCGCCCGATCGCACGTAGTGCGTCAGGTCGCTAAAAAATTCGTGTCCGAAAGGATAATACCCCAGGTCTTGGATTGTCGTCCCGCCGTAGGCGTAGGAGCGGGCTTCGCGCAACTGTGCGACCGTGGTCTTTGGAAATCGGGCCAGCAGCGCCGGACGGATCGACCCGTGCCAGGCCACATCGACCAGGTCTTCATGCGTCAGGAAAGAGTAGGCATCCGTCGGCTGCGGAAGTATCGCAAACAATAGCAACACAATCAAAAAATAAATCCCGCAAAGCTGAGCTTGCTTGCGATGCGTTTCCCGCTCTGTCACAATCCGAAAACTATTTTTCCTGTCCGCATCCATTCCCATCGATAG
>JAJZCA010000040.1 GCA_021798735.1 Acidobacteriota bacterium
ACCACCACGGCCGGCAGTCAGCCTGGTGTCTACATTCCCGCGGAAAAACGTCGCGTCGGCCTGGTCATGCAGAACCCGGCCGTCTTTCCGCATCTCACCGCGTCCGGCAACGTCGCCTTTGCGCTGCGGGGAAAAGATCGCTCCGCACAAAAGGAAAAGATCGCCCGCCTGCTTGAAATTGTCGAAGCTGAATCGCTCGCCGCACGCTGGCCCCGCCAGCTCTCCGGCGGCCAACTGCAGCGCATCGCCATTGCGCGCACGCTCGCCGCGGAGCCGACCATCCTGCTGCTCGATGAGCCTTTCGCCGCCCTCGATGCGCCCAGCCGCCAGCGCATCTCACAGAACCTGCATCAGTGGGCGCGCGAACGTGGCGTTCCCGTCCTGACGGTCACGCACAATCTGGAAGAGGCTTTCACGGCTGGAGATGAGGTGCTCACCATGGAAGAAGGCCGCGTCATGGCCCAGGGCACGCCGGAAAGGGTGTTGGCGATGCAGCGGGAGCGATTGTTGCAGGTGTTGCACGCAACCTCCCGCAGCTGAATCTATCGCGCCGGAGCGGTCTGCCGGGTGCCCCAGGTCTCGATTTTGAGACCTGGGAATCTCTTTCTGTCACAGGCCTAGATACACCGGCTCTTGTTCCAGGCAGATTCCAAACTGCGCCAGCACGCGTTTGCGAATCTCATCGCGCAGCGCCAGAATCTCCTTCGCCGTCGCATCGCCGCGATTCACGATGGCCAGCGTGTGGCGACTGGAAACCGCCGCCGCCCCCAGCGCAAACCCCTTGGGAAATCCGGCCTGTTCAATCAACCATCCGGCCAGCAGCTTCACCGATCCTGGATCGGCGGCAAAATGTGGAATCGGCTCGGTCAGCATCAATCCCGCGCGATGCGCTTCCTTCACTACACGCGCGGAAATGTCCGCCAGGTGCGACTCCGACACCACTGGATTCTTGAAGAACGATCCCGCGCTGCGACAATCCGGGTCGCCATCCACCAGCAACATTCCCTTCTGCTGCCGAATACTGCGCACCGTTTCGCTCACCTGCTTCAGCGTGGGGCCCTCGGTCCAGTCGGAAAATGCGCGCGCCAGGTCCTGGTACGCGAGGCGTGGAGCGCCATGCAGTTTCAGCCGATAGCCAACTTCCGTCACAATGTAGCGGTCGCGCCCGGTGCTGTTGAAGATGCTTCTGCGATAACCGAACTGGCATTGCGCGGCGGAAAAATCCACCATCTTCAGCGTCGTGCGGTCCAGCGCCCGCACCGCAACAATGGTCGACGCCACTTCTTGTCCATACGCGCCCACGTTCTGCACCGGCGTTCCGCCCACCGTGCCCGGAATCCCAGCCATGCACTCCACTCCGGCGAAATCCTGCTCCACAACGGTCGAGACGAAATCGTCCCACTCTTCACCCGCCGCGGCCGTAAACACGCTATAGGCGCCGTCTAGGTCCTGACGAATACCGCGGTTCGCCACCCGAACCACCGCGCCCGGGAAACCTTTGTCCGACACCAGCAGATTGCTGCCGCCTCCCAGCACAAACAGCGGCGCATTTTTCTCGCGCGCAAACGACACCGCCTCCGCCAATTCGGCCTCGCTGGTCGCCTCCATAAACCAGCGCGCCGGGCCGCCAATACGAAAGGTGGTATACGGGGCCAAGCCGATGTTTTCGAGAATCTCCACGAGGATGAGCCTACATCATCCCCCCTCATTTTGGGGCCCAGAAAATGTTGCGGAACCACGGATGTACCCTCGAATGTCCGAATAGCCATTCTCGGTTGGCAAAGACTGGATGGCCCATTTTCCCTGCCTGCAGGGTCGCCGATATACACTAGATTTGGCCGCAAAAACGGCATGGGGGAGCAAACGATATGTATCCAGAGATCATGGTGATTCCGATGCGCGAGGAGCTGACCCGCGCCGGCATCCAGGAAACACGCACCGCCGAGGAAGTGGAACAGGCGCTGGCCAAGCCCGGCACCACGATGGTCGTCGTCAACTCCATCTGCGGTTGCGCGGCCGGCAAAATGCGCCCCGGCGTGCGCATGTCGCTGCAGCACTCCACGCTGCCCGATCAAAAGATCACAGTATTTGCCGGTCAGGATCGCGAAGCTACGGACAAGGTACGCAGCCATCTGGCGGGTGCTCCGCCCAGCTCACCGGCAATTGCCATCTTTCGCGATGGCAAACTGGCGTTCCTGATGCAGCGCTCGGTCATCGAAAGCTCCAGCGCACCGCAGATTGCCCAATATTTGACCCAGGCGTACGACGAAATTTGCGCCAAACCCACCCCCGTTACCCCGTAACGAATGTCGTGTTTCGTCGTCGATGCCACAAGGCCAATATGGTTGCTAAGGCAACCATATTGGCCTTTTTAGTTGCCTTAGCAACTATCTACCCCAGGACAGTTCTCCGCTTGTAGCGGATTCACAGTTGGTGTAGTTGATTGCGGGAGCCAACGTCCGATTACTCGCCTTGCAGGCTGCCAAGAACGCGCTCCGGCGGAACAGCGTACACCACCGTCTGGATGCCGTCGCCACGATACGCCTTCAAATACATGCGATGTTCCGGGCAAAGGGTGCGAATCAGCAGCGGCAGACGCCAGATATCTTCCTGGGAGTGATAGACGCAAATCGCAAGAATCGGACGATCGCGCTGAATCACTTGTTGCGCGCCTAGCAGCGCGTCGTATTCTCCGCCTTCAATATCCATTTTGATCATGCTGACGCGCTTCGAAGCGAACATCACATCGATCGGCACCATGTCTATCAGGATTCTTCCCTCATCGGAAACTTTGGATTCCAAGCCGCCCGTATCTTCAAACCGGACTGTGCCGTGATGGGCACCGACAGCACACTGATGGAGACGAATCCGATTGCGGATGTCGGGCCCCAGTGTCGCGACAAAATCCGCCAGCCGCGCAAACGAGTGTGAGTCGGCCTCGACCGCTTCAATCTTGTCGAACTGAATCTCGTGGTCGATCAAACTGCGGATGGTGTCGCCGTCAAAGGCGCCGCAGTCGAGAAAAATATCGTCCGGGCTCAATTGAAAAACATCTGGCAGGAGATACGACTCTTCGACGGCGGGCTGCGAAAGCAGAGAAGGATCGCCAAAAGCTCGAAGCTGAATCTGAGCCAGATATTCGGCAACGGATTCGTCGTCTGCCCACAGCTTCGAGGCCGAAACCACATCTTCCGCATGGGCATATAAATTGTGGGGAAGATCGTAGAGAAGAAATGGCAGAAACTGGTCTGGAAAGCGCCAGGCGATGGGTTCGCTGCTGGAAATGTTGGCGCAGCCGAGGTGTTTCAGTTGCTCTAAAGTTTCCCGGTACCAGTGATTTTCATTGCGAATGGCGATGAAAAAGAGAGCATCCGCACCGAACTGTTCGGCTGCGTCCTCCGGTGACAGGACAGGAATCCCATCCACCGACTTGCCCCAAAGCGCGGGATTGTTATCCGCAAAAGAAAGCGGACAAACGCCTATGCTGTGTAGCGAGGCAAGCGCGCGGCGACCCATGGTTCCGGCGCCGAAGATAACACATCGTCGATTGCATTCGGCCAGCAGACGGTCGAGGACAGTGTTCTCACGCTCTTTTACGCGCGCAACGGATTCAGACGAGATATCTCGCAGCAAGGTTTCCAGTCTGAAGGCAGAAAAACTTGCAAATGAAGCAACAGCAGAACGAGGGGATTCCATCATCTTCCATCACCTCTACGGCTTGCTATTTAGTTTTTAATCTTGCAGTGGTGTCACGATCATATTCGATAGAAACTCCTCTCTGTCAAGGAAAGGCCACAAATCTTCCAGCGGACGAGAAACGAAAGTACCGTCCGGTTTCTGCGTTGAGGAGAGCCGAGGAGCCCGCGTTTCATCGGGAATCACGTGAACATCGCACAAAACCGGTCCCGGGGTGTCCAGAACGGCACGCACATCGCGGCGCAGATTCTTTTGGTCTGCAATCCGCGCGGACTTGATTCCGTAGGCTGAGGCGATCTTGGCGAGGTCCGGCACTGTAAGGCCTGTGCTTGCGTCGCAGCCGATGCTTTCCTGGCCAAAGTAGTTTTTTTGCGAAGCCCGGATGGATGCGTAGCCATCGTTATTCAGAACAAAAAACTTGATGGGCAGGTTGAGGCGCGCGACCGTTTCCAGCTCCTGGATATTGAACTGAAAGCCGCCGTCTCCATCCACGCAGATTGTCTGCCGACCGTCCGCCGCAAGGCAGACTGCAATCGACATCGGCAGCCCAAAGCCCATGCTGCCAAGGCCTGCGGTGTGATAAATGCGCTGGCCGGTGCGAGTGGGACAGGCCAGCAAAAAGATTTCTATGCCGGCGCCGGAACTGCCGGAAACAAGTTGATCCGCAGCGTCGGTCTCGGTGCCAATAATTTCCGCCAGATGGTAAATGCTGACCTGGCTGTCCGGGTTGCGATGCTCCTCCGTCACCACGGGATAGCGCGTCTTCCAGTCGGCGCATCGGGCATCCCAGGCGGAGCGGTCGCGGGGATGAATCGCTTCCCGCTGGCGCAACAACTCTGTCAGGAACGCGCGCGCATCGGCTTGCACCGGCTGCTCGATGTGCGGATGCAGTTTTGCCAGCTCGGCGGCGTCAATGTCCACGACCACTTTGTGGGCTTCGCGAGCGAGTTTGTCCGGCGCGTACCCGGTAATCGCGAAGTCGAGACGAACTCCCATGGCGAGAAGGAAATCGCAATTCTGCAACGCGAAATTCGCCCCGCGAGCGGCGACCGAACCGGGACGGCCAACGTAGAGCGGCTCATCGCTCGGCACCAGGTCGGCAGCGCACCAGGTGGCCGCGATGGGAATATTCAACAGTTTTCGCAGTTCGTGAAATTCCTTTTCCGCGCGGGCCAGTCGAATCCCATTCCCGGCAAACAGCAGCGGACGCTCGGATTTGTTGAGTGCGGCAATGGCCTGCCGCACTTGTTCGACTAAGTCCGCCTCTGCGCTGGCGTCGCCAGATGCATCCTCCGCGGGATCGAAGCCCTTGAGCGCCGAGAGATCGTCGAGCGGAAACGCCTGCACATCCAGCGGCACATCGATCCACACCGGGCCAGGGCGGCCGGTGCGCGCCAGATACACGGCCTTTTCCATGTGATAGCGAATACTGTACGGGTCGAGAACGGTGACGGCGTATTTCGTAATCGGACGCACGATCGAGACAATGTCGACTTCCTGCACTCCTAGCTGGCGCATGCCCAGCGGCTTGCCTTCCGCATCGAACATGCGATCCGGCCGCTTCACCTGTCCGGAAATAAACAGGACAGGGGTGGAGTCGAGCCACGCGCCGGCGACACCGGTCACCGCATTGGTGCCGCCCGGACCCGTGGTCACCATCGCAACTCCAAGCGAGTTGGTGGCCTTCGCGTACGCCTCGGCGCAAATCGCGCTCGCCTGTTCATGCGAATTGCACACCGGTTCAATCGCCTTGCAGCGAGAGAGCGATTCGTTCAGGTGCATCGCGCCACCGCCCGTCACCAGGAAAACGTGCTTGACGCCTTGGTCCGCGACAAACTGGACGAGATAATCAGAAAGCTTTGGCATGTGTTTTTTAATCCTTGGGGATTAGGTCTCAGATTGCGCGGGCGGCGAGGATGGCATCGATCAATTCGCGCACAGCACCGTTGCCGCCGTTATTTTTGGTGATAAATGTGGCCGTGGCCAGAACAGATGGATGAGCGTTGGCGGGAGCAGCCGATAGACCGGCAATTTTTTGCGCGGCAATGTCGTTGATATCATCTCCCATGAAGCAAATCGCTGCCAGCGGAAGGTTCTGCCGCTCCGCAAACGATCGAAGGGCTGCCGCCTTGTCGCGGCAGCCCTTGGTGATGTCGGCGATTTGAAACTTCTCGGCAAAACGGTCGACCAGCGGGCTGTCTTCGCCGGAGATCAACGTGACGATAAGACCGGCCTTACAAGCGTTCGAAACGCCCATAATGTCGGCAAAGGAAAAGCGCTTCCATTCCTCGCCGTTGGGGCCCCACCAGACGCCGCCGTCTGTCAGCACGCCATCGACATCGAGGGCGATGGCACGAATCTCCTTCATGAAACTCCTGCCCCGACCCGGCGCAGTTTTTTGATAATTGGCAGCTCGCGTTCATAGACGCGTTTCACGCCATCTCCCATCGACTGCTCCACCAGGCGAATGTCGCGGATCAGCCGCGTAATTCCATTCGGCTCCAGAGAGGCTGCTTGATCGCTGCCCCACATGGAGCGGTCGAGCGTCACGTGGCGCTCCACAGAACACGCGCCCAGCACGGCTGCGGCAACGCTGGAAGCGATGCCAGTCTCATGGCCGGAGTAGCCGATGGGCAGCTTATAGCGTTCTTTCATGGTCGGAATGGCGCGCAGGTTCAGCTCTTCGTAATACGCCGGATAGGTGCTGCAGCTATGCATCACGACCAAATCTTTTTTGCCGAGCACGTCGATGGCGTGATCGATCTCCTGATAGGTGCTCATGCCGGTCGACAGGATGATCGGCTTGCCTTTGGAGCGGGTGTGGCGCAGCAAGTGGTCGTCGGTCAGCGATGCGGAGGCAACCTTGAAGCAGGGCACGTCGAATTCGGCAATCAGATCGACCGAGCCCTCATCCCAACAGGAGGCGAACCACGGGATGTTGACGGCCTTGCAATATGCGTCGATTTCAGCGAAATCGTCCGCGTCGAATTCGAGGGCTTCCTTCAAGTCGCCATTGGTCGCGCCAAACGGACTTTCGCGTGGACGTGCGAGTTCTTCCGCGGAATACACTACATCGATGGTGCGCTTTTGGAACTTCACGGCATCGCATCCTGCCGCCACGGCGACACTGATGAGGCGTTTGGCAATGTCCAGGTTGCCGTTATGATTGATACCTATTTCGGCGATGACATAGCAGGGCTGCCCATCGCCAACCAGTTTTTTGCCGATTTTTACCGCACCGAATTCTTGCAGCATGACTGCAACCCTCTTCTCCTGAAACCTGACACGTCATCGTAAATCCATGACATGTTTTCTAGTGCATAGATGCAACTTTACCCTGTTTCCGATGCAGCGGAGTATACACTTTTATCGATGATCCGCCGTTTGCATCCCGCGCCGCCGGTTTCCGATTGCGATCTGAAGTACATTCTAGAAAACAATGCGACGTTGTGGGAAGAATTGCGCGGCCGCCGCATTTTTCTCACAGGAGGGACGGGCTTCTTCGGCTGCTGGCTTCTGGAAAGTTTTCTCGCTGCCAACCGTGCTTTCCATCTGCAGGCCCAGGCCGTTGTCCTGACGCGTTCCCCGCGGAGATTTCGCGAGCGGGCGCCGCATCTGGCCAACGATGCCGCCATCGAACTGCTCGAAGGCGACGTACGCGATTTTTCTTTTCCTGCCGGCGAGTTCCCTTTTGTGATTCACGCGGCAACGGAATCGGTGCCAACCAATCCATATGACCCTCCGGAAGCGCTGCTTGCGACCCTTGTCGAAGGGACGCGGCGATGCCTGGAATTTGCCGAGTCGCATGGCACCGCCAAATTCCTGCTGACCAGCTCCGGCGCGGTGTACGGTCGGCAGCCCGCGGGCATGAGGCACATTGCAGAGGACTATCGCGGCGCGCCCGATCTTTCGCATTCAAATTCCGTCTATGGAGAAGGCAAGCGCATGGCCGAGATGTTGTGCGCTCTTTCAGCATCTCGCACGCAGATGGAATGCAAGATTGCCCGGTGCTTTGCGTTTGTCGGGCCGCACCTTCCGCTGGATGCGCATTTTGCCATCGGAAATTTCATTCGCGATGCCATGCGCGGAGGCCCCATCGTGATCCATGGCGACGGAACCCCGATGCGCTCGTACATGTATGCAGCCGACCTGGCGATCTGGTTGTGGACGATGCTATTTCGGGCCGAATCGCTGCGTGCTTTCAACGTGGGATCGGAGCAGGACCTGAGTATTCGCGAAGTTGCCGAGGCGGTTTCGGCGGCGATCGCGCCAGGAATTGAGATCAGGATCGAGCAGACGCCGTGTCTCGGCGCTCCTGTCCGGCGCTATGTGCCCTCGGTACAGGCGGCGAAAAAATCTCTTCACCTGACGGACGGAATCTCACTGGTCGATGCGATCCGTCGCACTGCGGCATGGTACCGGTAGACGGACGTTTCCCGGCCCACGCCTGGGCGGGTCGCGGCGCAGTTACAATTCCAACACATCCATCCAGTCGAGGATTCTCGATGCGAACAGTACGGTTTTTTCTGTCGAATCTTTTTCTGCTGATTTCAGGAAGCCTGTGGACGATGCCCCACCTGCGGGCACAGTCATTTTCGGCACAAGATATCGCGCAGCTAACATCGTTTTACGAGTCCGGGCTACGGCACAATGGGATTGTCGGCAGCAGCCTGGTTTTGCTGCACGGCGACCATCTCGTCTTTCAAGACTTCTACGGCAGGCAAGACCTCTCGCCCGCGCAACCCGTCGATGAAAATACGACCTACCATTGGGCGTCGATTACCAAGACGTTTACCGGCGTCGCCATCATGCAACTCCGCGATCGCGGCCTACTTTCACTGGACGACCCGCTGATCAAGTACATACCCGAACTGGCGGCGGTACACGATCCCTATGGCCCCATCTCCGCAATCACCATTCGGGAGGCGATGTCTCATTCCAGCGGATTTCGCGACGCTACCTGGCCGTGGAGAACGGAACCGTGGCAGCCTTTCGAACCTACCAAGTGGTCGCAGATCGTCGCCATGCTGCCCTATACCAGCATCCACTTTGCGCCTGGTTCCCGCTTCGGTTACTCCAACCTGGCGGTTGTGTTTCTCGGCGAAATTATTGAGCGGCTTTCTGGCGATCCCTATGAGGCCTACATGGAGAAAAACGTCCTGGGGCCGCTGGGAATGTACCACTCGTATTTCGATCGCAGCCCATACACGCTGCTGCGCTATCGATCGCACAGCTACGATTTGCAAAACGGCAAGCTGACGGAAGATCCCTTCGACTTCGACACCGGGATTACGCGCTCGAATGGCGGCCTGAACGCTCCGCTGCCGGACATGGTGAAATATCTGGAGTTTTTGCTGGGCGATCCAGCGCATCGGGCCGAATATGACGCGATCCTGAAACGTTCCTCGCTGGAAGAAATGTGGAAGCCCATTTTGCCGGTGACCCCCGATGCTGATTTTCCTTCTCGTGCAGGCGCTCATGACTTTGTTGCGGGAAGTTTTTTCGTCCATACGGATGGCAAGCTGCGCCTGGTTGGGAAGTCCGGATCGCAGAACGGATTCCAAAGCAATTTCTATCTCGATCCGACCTCGCGGCGTGCATACATCGTGGTCTACAACACGGATGCGCAGGATGCCAGGCAAAACACCCACGATTTCGATATGCAGCTCCGCGACTATCTCATCGACCATTACTTCAACAAGGAAAGTCGATAATGGATTTTTCGAATTTCGCGTGTCGCTGATACACTAGCAACGATAGGTCACGTGGGGCTATAGCTCAGTTTGGGAGAGCGCGCCGTTCGCAATGGCGAGGTCGTCGGTTCGATCCCGACTAGCTCCACCAAAAGAATCCTCCACGCAATTTCGGCAATCGCAAAGGCCCGCTCGATTGCGGGCTTTTTCTCGTTTGCGGGGGACAGCGCGGAGCAATTAGCCTGCGGCGGTTTCGGTGGAAAGCAGCTCTTTGGAGGCGAGGAGCGGCTTGCAGGATTCGCGTTTGATCAGTTGGGTCGGAATGGTGACCACCTGCGGAGCCAGGCTGGGCTGGGCGATTCGACTCAGCACCAGCTTGACCATCTGCTGTCCCAGTTGCTCGGGAAATTCCCGCATGGTCGTCAATCCGGGATACAGCCAGGTGCTCACAGTATCGTCGCAACCGGCAACGCTGATGTCGTCGGGAACCTTCAGGCCGTTGTCGCGCAGTCCCTTGTAGACACCGTGGGCGGTCTGGTCGTTGCCCGCCAGGATCGCCGTGCAGGGTTCGCCTTGCGCCAGCAGCGACTTCGCATTGATGTAGCCCATTTCCGTTTCATCTTCGAACTCAAGTCCGCTCAGCCGCGGCGCCAGTCCTGCCGCAGTCATGGCGCGACGATAGCCCTCATAGTACCGGGCAAACCACGGCAGGCGCACGTTGCCCACAAACCAGATATCGCGATGGCCCAGGCCGATCAGGTATCGCGTCACCTCCTGCCCTCCTTGCACGTCGTCCGAATACACGGTGTCGCCCTTCAAGCTCCGCGGCTCCCCGATCACGTTGTTCCCCAGCACGGAGTAGGCGATTCCCTTGTGGTCCAGCAACTCCAGCAGATTCACGGAGTTTGTTCCGGCCAGGACCACCGCCCGCACCACGTCATGGCGCTGCACCACTTTCGGCAGGTGCAGTTCCTTCCACGGGACCGTCGGGGAATAATTGTAGGAAAGGAACACCATGTCCCAGCCGTTGGCGGCACAGTAAGCCTCGGCTCCCAGCAGAATCCTGGAATGGAAGGCGTGCAGCATGGCCCGGTTGCTGAGCAGAAAGGCCAGCGCCTTGGTCTTGTTCCGCTGCGAAAGATCCACGTTCAATTTGGCGGCCGCATCCAGCACTACGTCCCGGATGGATGTATCGACGCGATTGTTTCCATTCAGCACGCGCGACACCGTGGCCACGCTGACATTGGCTTCGATCGCAATCTCTCGCAGTCCGATCTTGCTTTTCTTCGGCTCCGCATTCTCTTTCATACGCACTCAGAATTCCACCATTCCCAAAAATATTCTCCGACCTGCTGTCTCAAGAATACTGGTTCGCCCGCTCCTTCGTTCCCCCAACTTGATTCAATGTGCTGCATCTGGGCCCCAGACCTGCTGCAGGAACAAATACCTGTCGCGATGCCGATCGGGTCTGGCTTGGGAATCTGGCGACAAATGCATGACCGGCCAATTTCCCGCCTTGTTGTAGGTGGGCCAGCGCGGCAGGCCGGGGCCGTTAGGATCGCCGGACTTGGCAAAATTCGTCCAGCAATTCTGCATCAGTTCGGACAGCTTGTAGTCTTCCGGCCTCCACTTGGCTCCGTGGCGCGAGTCCAGCGTTCCAAAGACATACTCAATGTCATCGGAATGAAAGGCCAGCAAAGCTGGATGAAAAGGGTCGCCGGGCGATCCCAGATCGAAACGATAGCGATAGACCGGAGAGTTCCCCGTTTTCACCTGCGCCTCCAGCCACTGCCAGGTGGAATAGGCGATGAAGGCGTCGCCCGCGAAATCCTCTGCAACGCGCAACGCTTCGGCATCATTCGATGCGGCGTACACGTTGAGAAATTCTTGCGCACGAGGGCCAAACCTCTTTTCCGCCATGGCCCGCAGACTCTCTGGAGTCGGTTTTTCCGATTGATCTAACACTGCCTGACTGCCTTCATCTTTGTTCCAGCCAGCAAGCAGGGGAACGTGCGACTGCTCTCCCTTGGCAAAAATGTCGGCAACGCTTTCGGGCAAAAAATCTCCATCCACGTTGGGCCAGAATGTCTCCTCACTATGAGGAGCCGCGGTTGCCGCCTTCAGCAGGTCGGCAGCGCTGACGGAGCGCAGGAAGGAAAGACTGCTATTCTTGAACGCCGATCGAGCAAATTTTTCTCCTCGTTGGTCGCTGACCCGTTGCGAAAGGAACGTCAGTCCTGGACCGGTCAAAGCTCCTCCGCTTTCGCCGATAGCGCCGACAAACGATCCTCGCGAAAGTGGCGATGCCATTAGAGCGTTGACCGAGATGGATCCGGCGGATTCGCCAAAGATGGTGACTTTATTCGGGTCACCGCCGAATGACGCGATATTGCGATGCACCCACTCCAACGCAGATGCCTGGTCCATCAACCCATAGTTTCCGGCAGCATGTTTGGCTGACTCCGCACGAAGGCTGGGAAGAGCAAAGAAGCCGAAGATCCCGAGCCGATAGTTCATGGAAACGACGATGACGCCTTTGCGAGCCAGGTGCTCACCGTCTTGCCTGGGTTCGGACGAGCCCCCAGTGACAAACCCACCGCCGTGAATCCAGACCATGACCGGCAGTGGCGCAGCATTTTTACCCGCAGGCACCCAGACGTTCAGTGTCAGGCAGTCCTCACTCGGGCCTGGATCGCGGAACACCATATCCGGGAAAAGCTTTGTCTGCATGCAGCGCGGACCAAAACTGGTCGCCGACCGAACTCCAGACCATTTTGCTGCCGGTTGGGGAGGCTTCCAGCGCAATGGTCCTACCGGCGGCGCGGCATAGGGAATGCCGAGAAAGGACCGAACCTGCCCGTCGCCACTCAAGGTTCCTACGACTCTTCCGCCATCTGTCATTACGGTGAGACTGTCGCTGGCGTGTACCGCCGTCGCAGATAAAAGAAATGCACAGACCCCGGCTGCAAAAAATCTGTATCGGTTGAGAAGACCCATTGTCTCTGCTGTTCCTTTCATCTTGAACCTGTTTGACCCCAATAGCCTACACCTCCAAGCAATAGTAGGACGAATTTAAGAAAACTTTCCATCTCGCAAGAAATTAAGGTTATTATCACCCTTGAAACCCAGCGTGCTGCGTCTGTCATTTTCAATTGTCCAGAGAGACCTGAAGCCACGAAAGGTCGGGCCGACTTCACCTTCATGCATCCCTACTCTTCTCCAGTAACCTTGCATTCGTGATGATAAAGCCGGCACAAGTCCATCGCACTGGTTCGCACACTGGAATTTTTTATGGCTGGTGGATTGTCGCCGCGGCGTTCCTGAATCTTTTTTTTACGACCGGCGTGATTTACTACGGATTTCCAGTCTTCTATCCAGCATTTGTAGCTTCGCTAGGATTTACAAGGGCACAGGTCACCCAGGGATTTTTGCTCGGGGCCCTGGTTGTCGGACTTCCCTTTGGCCTGTTCGCCGGAACGCTGATCGATCGGGTCGGGGCTCGCAGTGTGATTTTGTACGGCATCGGACTGATCGGTCTCCCACTGTTGCTGATGGGGAAGATGACTCACTTCTGGCAGTATGAACTGCTCTGCATCGCGGAAGTAGTCGGGTACACTCTGGCGGGTCCGATTGCAAACCAGGTTTTGATCGCGCAGTGGTTTCGCGCGCGACGTGGCCAGGCCATGGGATATGCATACCTGGGGTTGGGATTGGGTGGAGTGCTTTCTCCTCTACTGGCGAATTTTCTTATTCGCAGTTTTGGCTGGCGGGCTGCGTTGGAGATTGCCGGGACTGTAATCCTCACAGTGCTATTTCCAGTGGGGTTCTGGATGACACGCTCGACTCCTGCCGAGATGGGATTGCAGCCGGATGGAGCCAATGCGGCCTTCACGAAAACTTCCGACGAGCTTGGGGTGGCGGACGGCGGCGTCTCGGCGGCAATCCGCACGTCCAACTTCTGGCTGATTCTGGGAGGTGCCACGCTCGTTCTCAGCTCCGTCAATGCAGTGATTCAACACTTCATTCTTTTTCTGAAAGATCAGGGCTATCCCATTCAAACGGCTTCGCATTTCCTGTCAGCATTGCTGCTCTCCAGCCTGGGTGGGCGCGTGCTGGTGGGATACATTGCAGACCGTTTCCGCAAAAAAAATACCATGGCGCTGTTTTATCTGGTATTGGGAGCTTCCATTCCGCTGCTATACCTGGCCCACCAACCCGTTGCGGCCTTCGCGTTTGCGGTCACGTTTGGATTTTCGATGGGCGCCGACTACATGCTGATTCCTCTGGTGACGGCGGATTGTTTCGGACTCGCGTCCCTGGGAAAGCTGCTGGCGCTGATCATTATGGGATATACGATTGGCCAGTGGGTTGCGCCATGGGCAGCGGGAAAAATCTTCGATACGTACCATAGCTATGGATTCGCCTGGGCCATCTTCACGGGCGCCGCTCTGCTGGGCGCGGCCGCCATCTATGCCGTATCCGCTCCATCGAAAACATCGACGGTCTCTGTGGCCGGGAGTGCAACCGAATGAGCGGGAACTTTTTAGAATCGAAACAGCCCGTTTGCTTCGCCTCGGTCGATGAGCGACGGCACGACAGGGTCCTTATGAGAGCATTTCTGTTATGGATACGACCATGAATCCTGCCACGCAACTGTACTGCACAACCCATCCGGCCATGGGCACGGAGTATTCTCTCTATTTGTATGCGGGCTCCCACCAGGAAGCAGACTCGATTGCCAGGTCAGTGTTTCAGGAAGTCGATCGCATCGATGGACTGCTGAGCAATTATCAACCAAGCAGCGAGCTTTCCAGGATCAACCGCGACGCGTTCCAGCACGCGGTCACGACTGACCCGGAAACCTTTCGCTTTCTTGAAACCTGCATGGCATGGAGTGAAAGATCGCACGGCGCCTTCGATATTTCGGTCGGCAAATTGATGAGGGTCTGGAAGTTTTTTGGGGCTTCCGGGGCGCTTCCATCGCCAGAGGAGATAGCACGGGCGCGGGAAGACGTAGGATGGGAAAAGATTCGATTGGATACTGCGCAGCGTACGGTGCGGTTTCTCTCCGCAGGCATCGAATTGGATCCCGGCGGCATCGGCAAGGGCTACGCTGTTGACCGCGCCGTAAGAATTCTGCGCGCGAAGCAGGTTCCAGCGGCGTTACTGTCGGCCGGCAGCAGCACGATTTACGCGCTGGGCGCGCCGCCGCAAGAAGCAGGCTGGAAAGTACGCGTACCTTCGGTGCTTCTGGATGGAGCGACAGCCTCTACCGTGGTCCTGCGAGATACTTCGCTTTCGACCGCCAACCTGTCGGAAAAGAACTTCGTTCATGATGGCCACTTCTATGGCGCCATCATGGATCCACGAACGCTGCAACCTGTCGAAGGAACGCTGCAGGCAACGGTGATTTCGCCGTCGGCAACCGACAGCGACGCATTATCGAATGCATTGTTTGTAACCGGACCGGAAGGCAGGGCCCAGTTGCTGGAGACACGACAGCACGACCGTGCTCTGATCATTCGAAGGAAACAATCTGCGCAACAACATCCGATTGCAGCGGAGTACGAGGCGATTCGCTGGCCTGCCGATGTTGCCCGTGAATCTGCGACTGAACTGTCAAGTGCACGGGAGGAATGAAAACGATGAACCGCAGAAGTCTGCTTCAGGGTCTTTCGTTCAGTATGCTGGCAGCCAAATTGTCTAGCGCTTCGCCGTTCTACGGACAGGCGGAACCACAGCCCAAGACTTCGCGTTCTATCTCGGCCAACGATCGCATCCAGATCGGCTTTATTGGGCCGGGGAGCCGCGGGCAGGAGTTGATCCGACAATTACTGCGCACTCCTGGCGTGGAAATTGCCGCGCAATGCGACATATATGAGCCGCGGTTTGCCGAAGTCGATGAACTGGTCGGCAAGAAGGTGCCGGCCCACAAGGATTATCGCGAGTTGCTGCAGCGGAAGGACCTGGATGCGATCTTTATCGCAACGCCGCCCGTGTTCCATGCCAAGTATGCGATCGCCGCGATGAAAAGCGGACGACCCGTCTACTGCGAAAAAACGATTGGATTTACTCCGGAAGACTGCAACAACGTTGTCGACGCAACAAGAAGGACGGGCCAGATTTTTCAGGTTGGACATCAGATGCGATATGCCTCCTGGATTGTCGAGTCGGTAAATCGCGTCCGCAAAGGAGACATTGGCGAGCCCACGCATGTGTACGGTTACTGGCACCGCAGCGACAACTGGCGGCGCGAAGTGCCGAATCCGAGCCTGGAACACCTGATGAACTGGCGACTGTATCGCGAATCGAGCGGCGGTCTGCTGGAGGAGCTGGGATCCCATCACATTGACATTGCGAACTGGGTATTCGGGGAGCGGCCGCAAACAATCCTGGGCACCAGCAGCATCGCGGTTTATCACGATGGCCGGACGGTGGGCGATAACGTACAAGCTGTGTTTGGATATTCCAAAGGCAGGCGCATGTTTTTCAGTTCCCTTACGGACAATGGCCTGATGGCCGATCAGGTGTGGATTTACGGCACCGAAGGCAGTTTGCAGATCACGCTGGAAGACGCCACGTTGTACAAGCAGACATCCAAGAGAATCACGGAAGCTTCGCATTCCGATGTAGTGCAAAAGGGAGTGGAAACTGGAGCCTCCTATAACGCGAATTCGGAGATGCCGTATCGTGGGCCGGGATATCGCTTGCACCCGAAACCAGGAGAGGACGCAACACGTACGGCTTGCGGGTCTTTTGTTGACTGTGTGCGCAACAAGCAGCAGCCGTTTGCCAATGTGGACGTGGGTTTTGGCTCCGGGATTGCCTGCTCGATAGGAAGGCAAGCCCTCTACGAAGGGCACATGGAGAAGATTCCTGAATTACGCGCCTGAGTGGAAGCCGGAAATCTTCGAGCTGAATGAAGGAAGCAGGACATCCCGCGCACATTCAATGGCGCTATAGGCGAGCGGTACGAGCCATTGCTCGCAATCGCGAGGAAACCGGGGAGCACACCGGTTGCGGCGTTCTACTCCGGCGCGGCTTCGACTGCGACAGGCGGCCGAATCAGCAAGAATAAAAAGATGGTCGCAAGGACGGGCAATAGTCCGGCAGCAAGGAACGCAGGCCGATAGGAAAATCGATCGACTAAAAAGCCGACGAGAAGGGTGAAACCCGTACTCACCACGCCGGCTGCAAGTCCGCTAAGGCCAGTGACGGAGCCGACCACATCCTGCGGAAAAAGATCGGACGGCAATGTGAGCCCCATCGTGGACCAACTGGCATAGCCCCAGAGAGCGACGCAGATCAGCGCCAGCGCGAAATACACATTGTGCACGCGGGCCGCGGGTATCCCAGCAAGGATTGGCAAACAACTGGCGAGGCAAACCCAGGTACGCGCACGCACCACGGACATTCCGTGCCGAATGCAGTAGCCGGAAATCCAGCCGCCGGTAAAGTTGCCGATGTCGGCTGCGATAAACGGGATCCAGGCAAACAAGGCGATCCGCTTCAGAGTGAAGCCGCGCGCATCGC
>JAJZCA010000401.1 GCA_021798735.1 Acidobacteriota bacterium
ATGGTTGTTTATTGTCCAGCCAATGTCAATGTGAATTTTGCGATTCCTGATTTCTGTTCCCCGATCTCTGCGCAAGGAACACGAGCCGGCAGGGTTGAGGCGCTGGCATCAGGGGCCGGAGGAATGCGGATTTCCTCTGGAACGTGTTCTGGATGCATCATCGGCTTCGATGCAAATAGAGTCCGGGCCAGTTTCCGCGAAACCAACTGGACGCAAAGCCGACTCGTCGACGTGGAATGTAGACCTCTGCCGTGACAGGCAGAGGTGTGCTGGGAATTCCAAGTGGCCGTAAAACCGGCTTCGCGGCCAAGTGATGTTTGCCAATTGACTTGCTATGATTTTCTCGGCGAGTGGTAAATTGCCAATTCACTCATCGAACGATCCATGCGGCGCATCGCAAGATGCCTGCTGTTTAGAATCCCAGGCGAGTCACCCGGCGAATTGAAACTGATCTGCAATTGAGGCCCGGGTGCAGGGTTTCGCGGGCTGGTAGCATCCAGAGTGTGATTGCACTCGACACTCCCATTCAGTTTGTGAAAGGCGTCGGCCCGCGCGTGGCCGAAAAACTGAAGGAGAAGAACATCCTTGTCGTCGAGGACTTGCTGTACCACTTGCCCTTTCGCTATGAAGACCGGCTGAACCCGCGCGCATTGAACGAATTGGTTCCGGGTGAAATGGCGAGCGTCATCGCCGAGGTGCGGGGTACAGTTCTGCTGCGCACGAAACGCATGCCGATCTTTGAAATGACGGTGGGGCAGGGACCCACCTCCATGAAATGCATGTGGTTTCACGGAACGTATTTGAAGGACAAGTTTCAGCCGGGGCAGATGCTGGCGCTGTACGGCAAGGTGGAACCGTCGCGCAGCCGCGCCGGGGCGTTCAAGATGATCCAGCCCCAGATTGAGGTGCTGCCGGGGCCGAACGACCCGGAGGAAACACTGCTGGAAGTGGGCCGCATTGTGCCTGTGTATGAGTCGCTGGGGGGCGCGCAGTTGAGTTCGCGATGGCTGCGGCGGGTGATTTATCGGCTGCTGGAGGACCTGGGCGGCGTGCTGCCGGAAACGCTGCCGGTGGAGTTGTGCGAGCGGATGCAATTGCCGTCGCGGGCGGAGGCGTTGCGGCGGGCGCATTTTCCTCCGGCGGGGACGGGCCTGCGATTGCTACAGGCGGCGGCTACGCCGGCGCATCAGCGGCTCATTTTTGAAGAACTGTTTTTTCTGGAGCTGGGGCTGGAGCTGAAACGGCGGCGGATGCGGGAGCGGCTGGGGCCGGCGTTCACCGCCGATCCTCGCGTGCGCGAGGCGCTGAAGCAGGTGCTGCCGTTCCATCCGACTGCGGCGCAGAAGCGCGTGTTATCGGAGATAGTCCAGGATCTGCGCCAGCCCACGCCCATGCGACGGCTGCTGCAGGGGGATGTCGGATCCGGCAAAACGATTGTGGCGCTGCAGGCCGCCTTTATCGCCATTGAGAACGGCTACCAGGCGGCGCTGATGGCCCCCACGGAAATTCTGGCGACGCAGCATTTTCTGGCGGCGAGGCGACTGCTGGAACGGTCGCAGCGGCAGCCGCCGTATCATGTGGTGTTGCTGACGGGCTCGCTCGATGAAGACCGTAAGCGGACGAATCGTGGTCGCATCGTGCGCGGTGAAGCCGACCTGGTGATCGGCACGCACGCGTTGATTGAGGAGAAAGTGGAGTTCGCGAACCTTGGTCTGGTGGTGGTGGATGAGCAGCATCGTTTTGGCGTGATGCAACGATTCCGCCTGATGAAGAAGCCGAATACCGCCGAGCCGCACGTGCTGGTGATGACGGCCACGCCCATTCCGCGCACGCTGGCGTTGACGCTGTACGGCGATCTGGATGTGAGCGTGTTGAACGAGCTGCCGCCGGGGCGCACGCCGATTGTGACGCGGCGGGTGGTGGATGAACGGGCCGAAGAAGTGTGGGGATTTGTTCGCAAGCAGGTGGCGGCGGGCCATCAGGCATACATTGTTTATCCGGTGATTGAAGGCAGCAAGGACGATCAGCCCGAACTGGATTTCGCGCACGATCCGGAGGGGGAGGCTGGTTCGGCTGAGGCATCTTCGGCGGCGAAGCGAACGAAGGGAGGCCCGGCGGCGGGAAAAAGGACAGGGACAAAGTCGCGGGCGAAGACCGGGTCGCTGTTTGAGAAGCCGGCGTTGAAGTCCGCGGTGGCGATGTGCGAGGAATTGCGGGCAACGCATCTGGCGGGCTTGCGGCTGGGATTGCTGCACGGTCGGCTGAGCGCGGAGGAAAAGGAAGTTGTGATGCGCCGGTTTCAACGCGGCGAATTGGATGTGCTGGTGGCGACCACCGTGATTGAAGTCGGCGTGGATGTGCCGAATGCCACGGTGATGGCGATTGAGCATGCGGAACGTTTTGGACTGGCGCAGTTGCACCAGTTGCGGGGTCGCGTGGGTCGTGGGGCGGCGCGGTCGTATTGCATTTTGATGACGGCGGGACGAGTGACGCCGCAGGCGGAGGAACGCCTGGACGCGATGGTGCGCACGCAGGACGGGTTCGAGTTGGCGGAGCTGGACCTGACGCTGCGGGGGCCGGGAGAGTTTTTCGGAACGCGGCAGGCGGGGCTGCCGGATTTTCGCGTGGCCAATTTGCTGCGAGATCGAAAACTGCTGGAGCTGGCGCGGCAGGAGGCGGCGCGGTTTGTCGAGCGGGGCGAGAAAGAAATGTCGCGCACCTCGGTGGAGATTGTGTGGGCGCATCTGAAGGCGCATTGGCAGCGGCATTACGGATTGGTGGAAGCGGGATGAGCTCTGTTATGGCGATTTACAGAGGGTGTAGTTACGTGTCGAACAGAGTCATTCTGGACCCTCGACTTCGCTCGGCGCAGGCTCCGCATCGCGCAGTGAAGAATCCAGATCATATTCAAATGGATTTGCTCTGCGATACTCCTCTGGATTCTTCGCTTCGCTCAGAATGACTCTTCTCATTTTTTTGAATA